>AEMJ01000437.1 GCA_000166735.2 Leuconostoc inhae KCTC 3774
TTGTATGTCTTTCCTCCTATTCAGGTATGTACGCGGAAAATCCGCATATATTAATCAGATATAATAACATATAATGGCTTATTGTAATCTACAACTTCTTCATTCTCAACCAAGATTTCAGACACAGTACCTGCAACATCACTATGAATTTCAGTCATTAATTTCATTGCTTCAATAACAGCAACTGTTTCACCAACAGACACTTTATCACCAACAGCTTTAAACATAGGCGCATCTGGTTTAGGTTGTAAATACACCGTGCCAACCATCGGAGCAACAATCTCTGTTCCAACTTTACTTGGTTTAGCCAACGGATGTTCTTCTATTTCTGGTGTAGTAGTTGCTTCTTGTATTGGCGTTTGAACAGGAGCTAACGGCGTATTCATAATTGTCGCATGATCATTTTTTGACAAATGTAGACTAAAATCACCATCCATAATTGTAAATTCACGCAATGAGCTATTTTCTAAATCTGTCATTAAATTACGGATTTCATCAATATTTAAACTCATGATTTAAACCTCTTCATGCCATTTCTTGAAAATCACAGCTGCATTATGGCCACCAAAACCATAATTTGCACTCAAAACATATTCAGGCACTTGCTTTTTGGTTGCTGTCGTTACTAGATTAATTACTTTTGTATCTTCATCTTGTTCATCATTACCAACGTTAACTGGTAGTTCACCACGAACAAGTGCACCAACTGATATTAATGCTTCAATTGCGCCAGCTGCACCCAACAGATGACCAGTCATACCCTTTGTGGATGATACTGGTAATGTGTTTTCACCAAAAACAGTCGCAATTGCGTGTGCTTCCCCAGAATCATTAGCCCCAGTTGCTGTACCATGTGCGTTAATGTACGAAATTTTTTCTGCTGGCAAGTTTGCATCTTGAAGCGCATCTAACATTGCTCGTGCAGCCCCTTCGCCATCAGGTGATGGGGAAGTCATATGATAAGCATCTGATGATGAACCATAACCTACTAATTCAGCTAGTATATGTGCACCGCGTGCTTGTGCATGTTCCAAACTTTCGATAACCAAAATACCAGAACCTTCACCAAGAACAAATCCGTGACGATTTTTATCAAATGGCTTTGAAGCTTGCGCTGGATCTTCTTCTTTTGACAAGGCAGTTAATGCCGCAAAGCCAGCAATACCAATCTCGTTAACTGTCGCCTCTGCACCACCTGTTAACATGACGTCAGCTTTCCCAGATTGAACACGCCAGAATGCTTCACCAATAGCATTAGTTGCTGAAGCACAGGCTGTAACAATGGTGTAGTTAACCCCTTTTGCACCAAAACGTAATGACACATTACCAGATACCATATTTGGAATTGATTCTGGTACAAATAATGGACTCACGCGTTGTGGTCCCTTATCATGCATTTTGATCACTTGATCTTGAATAGTTGTCAGTCCACCAATACCATTACCTAAAATGACACCAAATCGTGTTGGATCTTGAACCGTTGTTGGATTTTCTGAACCTTCTGCTGATTTTAGCCCAGCATTTTCCAAAGCCTGATCAGCTGCATCAACAGCATATTGAGAAAATAAATCCATTTTACGTGCATCGCGTTTGCCAACGCGTTGTGCTGGATCAAATCCATCAACTTGACCAGCTACCGTAATACCAGTTTCTGACGCATCAAACTTGGTAATAGGTTTAATACCCATTTTTTCATTAAAAATACCATTCAAAAATGTTTCTGTATCATTACCAAGCGGTGTAACCGCACCAAGACCTGTAATTACTACTCGTGACATGTGTTTCTCCTTTAATTAAATATATAGCCCGCCATCAATACTGAGCGTCTGTCCTGTAATATAAGTGCTGCCAGCCAAGAATAATGCTGCCTCAGCAATTTCATTAGCTTCACCAAATCGAGATAATGGGATGTTTTCTAAAATCTTTGCCTGTGTCTCTTCTGATAATACACTGGTCATATCTGACACAATCATACCAGGCGCAATAGCGTTAACACGAATGCCTCGACGAGCACCTTCTTTAGCCAGACTCTTAGTCAAACCAATAATACCAGCTTTTGAAGCTGCATAATTAATCTGTCCCATATTTCCCATTAATCCAACAACTGAGCTTAAGTTAATAATTGCGCCATGCTTTTGGCGAATCATTTTTTTGAATATTGGCTGTGTCACATTAAAAGTACCATTCAAATTAACATTGACAACTTCTGCAAAATCATTAGGTGCCATAGCCATGGCCAACTGATCTTTCGTAATGCCAGCATTGTTAACTAACACATCAACACCAGCGAAATCATCTTGCTTGTAAAGTGCCTTCAAACTTGCTTCTGCTGCTTCTGAATCTGCAATATCAAATTGTAGAATTTGAGGCTTTTGTTTAAAATCCGCGTAAATATTTGGTTTTATTTCTGAACGTGCATGTAAAATGACATGCGCACCGGCTGCATCAAACGCTTTAGCAATCGCTAAACCAATACCACGCGAAGAACCAGTTATTAATACAGTTTGGTTTGTAAAGTCCATCATCATTAAACATTTTCTCCTTCTGCTACCAACATCTCTTTGACTGCATTAAAGCTTTCTAAATCAGTAATCGCATATCGCTTCACATCTTTTGGTGCGATTTTCTTAGCAAATTTGATCAAGGTATCAGATGGTCCTACTTCTAAGAATGTGTCAACGCCCAGGTCTAACATATTTTGCATAGCTTGCGCAAAATATGTTGGTGAAATAATTTGTTTAGTTAAAGTATTAAATAACATTTCTTTGGTAAATTGTTTCCCTGTTGTATTTGAATACACGGGATATTGCATATCTCTGAACGTTTCACCAGACAAACGTTCTGTCAATTGTGTTGCTGCATCAGTCAACAATGGCGTATGGAATGCACCAGATACTGGTAACTCTACCATTCGCTGTATCCCTGCTTCCGATAATGCAGTCATTGCAACATCAACATCTCTTGGTACGCCACCAATAACCAATTGAGCAAAGGTATTATAATTAGCTGGATAGACATGTTTGCCATCAGCTTGTAACGTTGTTAGAACATCGGCAACAAGTTTTTGGTTATCTCCCATGACAGCAACCATTTTGCCAGGATTTGCATCACCAACAGTTTGCATATACATACCACGGTCTTTAATAATAGCAACGGCTTGATCAAAATCTAACGCACCGCTAGCTGACAGCGCAGAATACTCACCCAAGCTTAAGCCAAGTCCGGCTACTGGCGTTGGTAATGCGTCACCTAATGCATTGATTATTGCATTACTCATTGTTAAAATAGCAGGTTGTGCATATGCTGTTTGTTTAATTTTTGCGTCATCATTTGCTACTTCTTGTAAATCATAACCTAAAATACTAGACGCTTGATCAACTGTTGCTTGATATGCAGGTATGTTTTGATATAAATCAAGACCCATACCAGCTTTTTGTGCCCCTTGACCACTAAATAAAATTCCCAGTTTCATACTACTAAACCTCACATATTATCGAATTGTAATCAACCATCAATCATTGGTTGACATTACAATGTTGTATTGTCAATCCCCATCAAATCAGTTGCTTGTGCCCAAATATCTGACAAAATATCTGCTGCTGGCTTTTCATCTTTAATCAATCCTGATATTTGACCAGCCATAAATGCCCCACCATCTTTGTCACCTTCTTGAACTGCACGACGTAATGTACCAGACTCAAGTTTTTCCATTGCGGCTGCATCAGGTTTTTCTTTTTGTAACTCGTTCACTTCATTTTTAACGAAATTTTTTCGCCATTTTATTTTTCAAAACTCGGGCACGATTTCCAAGGATATTACCAGTCACAATCGTATCAATATCTTTTGCCTTGATAATTTTAGCTTTAAAGTTTGGGTGGATTTCAGATTCAGTAGCTGTTAGGAATCGCGTTCCCATTTGCGCACCAGCTGCACCCAACATGAAGGCTGCGGCAACGCCACGGCCATCACCAATACCACCAGCAGCAATAACTGGAATGTTCACAGCATCAACAACTTGTGGAACCAATGTCATCGTAGTTAACATGCCAATGTGTCCACCAGACTCCATACCCTCAGCAATGACAGCATCAACCCCTTTTTTCTCCATCATTTGTGCTAATGACACCGAAGGTACAACGGGCATAACAATAATTCCCGCTGCGTGTAATTCTGCCAAAAAGGGTGAGGGATCACCAGCACCAGTTGCAACAACAGCAACGCCTTCTTCAATAATAACATCAAAAACTTCGCGAATATGACGACTCAAAAGCATCACATTTACACCAAAAGGTTTGTCTGTTAATGATTTAACACGTTTGATTTCTCGACGAACATCTTCACCATGCCAGTAACCTGTACCAATGAATCCTAAACCGCCAGCCTCGGAAATTGCCGCTGCTAAAGCGCCAGTTCCTGCCCATGTCATACCGCCTTCAACGATTGGATATTTCATCCCTAATTTTTTAAAAAGTGGGTTATTTACAATTACTGCCATTATATTTTCCTTTAAATTAACTATGTACGTGACCATTGACTGATCACTTGTAACATTTATGCTGCTAATTGCGCCTTAACCTTGTCAACCAAATCCTGTGTTGTCTTTATATCTTCGGCAACAGCCAACTTAATATCAAAGTCGTCTTCAACGCGGTTCAAAACTTCAAATAAGTCCAATGAATCAGCGTCAATATCGTTTGTCAAGTCTGTTGTCAAACTCACTTCATTTTCTTCTAAATCAAATTGATCTACTAATATTTCCTTAACTTTGTCAAAAATCTCTGTGTCTGTCATAATTCTATTCTCCTGATATCTGTCTTATGTATTTTCGTTAGATTTTTACGGTGCAGCCGTCTACACCGATTTATTTAAATTTTCCAAATTTGAGCGCCAACGGTTAGACCACCACCAAAACCAACAAAGGCAATTGTCTGACCAGCATGAACCTTGCCAGATACAACTAGTTCATTCAACAATAAGCCGATACTTGCTGCACTGGTATTACCATTTTGGGCCATGTTGGTGGGAAACTTATCCGTAGGTTGTCCAAAGCGTTTAGCAATTGATGTGACAATTCTTGCATTAGCTTGATGCAATAAATAATAATCCACATCATCAGCTGAAACTTCTGCCTCTTCCAAAGCAGCTTGTAATACCTCAGGTACTTCACGAGTAGCAAAGTTGTAGACTTCACGACCATTTTGATGAAAATATGGATCGACTGGACTAATTTCACCAGCAAAAGGATTTTTATTAGCAAATTGCCCTGCTAATAAATTATCTCCTTTGTTTCCATACGTACGCAACTGTTCGCCAAGTAATCCAATATTTTCTGTCGTTGTCTCAACAAGAACACCGGCTGCGCCATCACCAAACAGCACTGCTGTTGTACGATCTTGCCAATCTACTAACTTTGATAACACTTCTGACCCAATAACAAGCCCGCGTCGATACCGTGTTGACAATAGACTAGTAGCAACACTTAAACCATAGACAAACCCTGAGCATGCAGCACTTAGATCAAAAGCAAAAGCAGAAGTAGCGCCAATTGCCCCTTGAACTATTGCTGCAGTACTGGGTGACAAACTGTCAGGTGACATTGTGCTAACAATAATAAAATCTAAACTATCTGCTGTCATACCTGACTTGTCTAATAATTGTTTAGCCACCGATGTAGCCAAATCACTCGTATTTTCTGTTGTCACAATGTGACGTTGGTGAATACCTGTTCGACTAAATATCCAGTCATCGTTCGTATCCATAATGTGACTTAATTCTTGATTGGTTACTTGGTGTTCTGGCAGTTGCTGTGCTGAGGCTACAATCTTTAAATGTTCCATGGCTCCCCTTTAATGTTTCGTACGTTTCTGAGATAACTCACCAAATTATGAATGGCACGCCTCACCGTTTCGACTTCACTCCCTGGCATATCTTTTAATAAGTTATGCGTTAAGTCCCGATGAAACTCTTGATGGGCACGATAAACAACACGGCCTTTGTGTGTCAAACCTAAACGCACAACGCGTCGATCCTTATCTGAACGTCTTCTCTCAATGTATCCCTTATCGACAAGCCTATCAATAGCGGTTGTCATTGCGCTAGGCGTTAAATGAATCATTTTAGCAACTTGTGATGCACTTTTTTCGGAATACATCGAAATGGCGTCAATTGTATGCATATCTTTTAATGTAATATCAGAAAAATAACTCTGCTTTAAAGCAGCTTCTTCAATCCACATCACATTATTAAACACGACAACAAGCTCATCATTTAACTCTTCAAAATACGGTGTTGGTGTGTCATTCATCTGTTTTATCTGGAGAAACGACAAACATCAACTCAGCGGATGTCGCTGTCTTTCCATCAACTTTAGCTTCAACAATTACGCTCCCCATATTTGCACGTAATTTACCAAAGGTAACATGTAACTTCAATACATCACCAGGGACAACCATTTTTTTGAATTTAGCATCATCAATGCCAGTCATATAGGCTGTTTTACCTTTAAATTGTGGTGATGATAGAATTAAGATTGAAGCTGCCTGTGCCAATGATTCAATAATCAAAACACCAGGCATCACAGGATTCCCTGGAAAATGACCTTGAAAGAATTGTTCGTTGATTGTTACATTTTTTACCGCGACGATTGATTCATCGGGAACCATCTCTTCAACATAGTCCATGTAAAGAATGGGATAACGATTTGGGATAAGATCCATAATTTCTGTTGTTGTTAGAACTGGCATGATTTGTAAGCGTGAGTTAGTGATTTTATCATGAGATAATTATAAATCACAACACACATTTCCTTTCGTCTAATACTTCGACTATCGAAATATATAATAACAAAATTATCTCATGATTTATTTCGATAGTCAAACTAAATATTGTAAAATAAAAAGATACTGTCGCCAGTATCTTAAAAATCCAATAGAATAAGATGATTTTGCCACTCTGTTATAAAATCATCACT
>AEMJ01000436.1 GCA_000166735.2 Leuconostoc inhae KCTC 3774
TATTATATAATTGTATGCTCTAGCAAAACTAATGAGCATTTTAAATACCCAACAAATTATGGAAATTATTCCGCACCGCTATCCAATGTTAATGCTGGATACCGTTGAAGAATTAGTACCTGGTCAAAGAGCAGTTGCTTATAAAAATGTCACAATCAATGAAGAGATTTTTCAAGGCC
>AEMJ01000435.1 GCA_000166735.2 Leuconostoc inhae KCTC 3774
TCTGTTACAAATTATATGCCACGTGTGATGAACGGTGATTTTGCTGCCGGATTTTATGCTAAGCATTTGTTAAAAGACCTTCGTATCGCACTTGATGCGGCAGCTGACATGCAGATTGATTTGCCAGGTGCAAAATTGCAGAACAATTATTTGCTAAACTAAGTCAAGAACACGGGGATGAAGGTGTGCAAGCGATTGTTAAGTTGTGGTCAGAATTCCAATAACGTGTTAATTGTTTCACGTGAAACAATTTTGAAATACTAGTTATAGTTCTCATTATTGAACAGGAGATGACATGAACCGACAAGATCTTATTCAGTTAGTTAATGCTTGCACTGATTCATTTGAAGATTATCCGTTTAATAACAAGCAACGTCATGAAACAATCGTTTGGACTGTCATGAAACAAAAAAGTAATCAACAAAATGATTGCATTGATTTTTGAAGAAAAACGACGAATTAATGATTGATCTACAAACTAAGACCAGAACACGGTGAAATGATGCGTGAGTATAAAGG
>AEMJ01000434.1 GCA_000166735.2 Leuconostoc inhae KCTC 3774
AAAGCCTGATAGCGACGATATCAAAAACACGCGAACGCGTGTTTTTATTTTAGAACAAATACTTGTATAGCTTGGTATAATAGAAACATGTTAGCAAATCCG
>AEMJ01000433.1 GCA_000166735.2 Leuconostoc inhae KCTC 3774
AAGCAATAGACTGGGCTACTAGAAATATCTATTTGAGAGGAGCTAACACAGAATTTTAGAATAATCATAATTACCTAAATGAGATTGTTTAACATAAAGTAATTAAAAAATAAACTCATAATGAAAAACTAACATATTCATTATAAGTTTATTTAGCATAAATCCTATTTTATAAGATACCTCACCGGTCTATCCCACGTATCCTTTGAAAATTTATGGATTGATTGAGGAGGCAACACTAGCGAAACCGTTATACCATTATACTCTGCCAACGTTGCGTCAAAGAAACCTGCACCGTAACCTATCCGATAATTATCTTCGCTAAAGGCTACACCGGGAACCACCATTAGATCTATTCCCTTCAAATTTTGTGCTTGATTTTCATCTTGTGTTGGTTCTAGAATTCCGAATTTTGATTTACTCATTAAACTTTCTATATAGTCAAACCATAATAATTTTCCACTACTCACCCTAGGTACTACTACTTTCTTATGGCTTCTCAACGCCTCCTGAATAATGACATCAGTACTCAACTCGTGTTCCATACTTATAGTTACAGCCACTGAATTAGAGTTATTCCAATATGCCTTGGAAAACAGAATTGCCTGTAATCGCTCTTCTTCAGTAATCTTGCTATGGTAATCATATAATTTTAGTTTATCCAAGGTCATTTTCTTATTTCTTTTTTACTAAGCACTGCTACAAATCTCCTCCAAATTATCTTCAAACTAGTCCGATAAAATCTTACTAATTATCTCTTTTAATTCTGGCACAACCTCTTGTTCAAACCACGGATTTTTTTTAATCCATATATTATTTCTTGGTGAAGGATGAACTATCGGAAAATAAAGAGGCAAGTAATTTTTGTAGTTCTTTATTACATCGGTTATCTTGCTTTGATAACCAAGATTCAGATAATATTTCTGAGCATATGATCCCACCAATATAATTAACTGAACATCGGGCATAAGCTCCAATAATTTTGGGTGCCATTTGTTAGCTACTCCTCGTCTGGGCGGTAAGTCACCCCATTTTCCTTTTCCTGGATAGTAAAAGTCCATGGGAATTACGCCAATTTTTCCTGAATTATAAAAGGTATCTTTACCAACCCCGATCCACTCTCTTAATCGATCTCCCGATGCATCATCCCACATTATACCCGAGTTTTGAACTCGTAATCCCGGTGCTTGACCAATAATGACTAATTTTGCTTTTTTCGATACGTGAAATATTGGCCTTAATCCTTTTTTAGTAAACTCCATATTCATTTGATCTGCTGCTATATCATCAATAATACTCATATTCCCCCTCCTAACCAATGTATAATAATTATTATAAGCTACTTTATCAAACTTATATTGATTTATTAGTTCACAACTAAACTATAAAAGTCTACCAAGAGTCGTGCAACTTCTTTCTGCATCGCATTAAATTCGGCACGAGTCACTGGCTTACCACTCACGTCAGTCATAACGGTCTGAGCCTTTTGACCCAACCCGTGACGGTTTTACAGCCAAATGACATTCATTGGCTAGGGAATTAGCAGAATGGCCCTCATTGTGCAAGGCAACAATTGGTGATTTAAATTCAGTTGAGTATCGCTTAGCTTTCATAATAAAAAACTCCTATACTTGATTATCTCGGATTATGCCCTAGAAATAAAGCAGTCCGGATTTTCAGTATACGAGCAGGTGTTAGAACGCGTCATAACCTAACGACATAATCACATTTTGTTACTAAAGAAATACCAAATCTACTATATATTGTTCATAAGTCAATAAAAACAGCATCTTCCAGAATTATCAAAATAAGATGCTGTTTTTAGTTTATGCTTATTTATTTTTATGTTATCAGTCTGAACTAGAACCAGTTCCACTACGAAAAATAACTTTCTTAATATATCGCTTTTATAATTTTAAGATAAAATCATTCAAGATTAGCATGTCTCTTCTGTAAGTCTGATTCTCCGATACTAAATTTATTCATATAATTGATTACAAACAAATCGCCATATAGCCAAACTGATTGTTCGAATAGACTTCCCATCGGTTGTTTTGTGATACTACTTTTAGTAAATTTACTTTTACCGGCAAGTAGCGTAACGTAGTCAGACTTACTAAAGATTGTATTATTATTATTGGTGCTCCATAGCCAAATTTTAGCTCCGATATTTTTAGAAATATCAGCATATCTAATTAATTGACTAGTTTCTCCAGATGAAGATGCAATAATTAGTAAGTCTTTATCGGTAATAGCAGGTGTAGTCGTCTCTCCTACAAAAAAGACATCCTTTCCTATTTGTGCGAGGCGCATGGCAAAGGCCTTTAATGCTAAACCTGAACGTCCAGATCCTGCTAAAAAAAGCCTATTAGATTCATTTATAATGACTAAGAGCTCATTGGGAATCGTATTATCTGAATTATTATTTAGTTCATTTAGTATATTTTCCCAATTCATAATAGTCTCCTCTTTAGCTTAGAATCTTTTTGAATTCTGCCGCCGCTGCCGCTGGATCATCTACAGTAGAAATTGCTCCACCAATAATTAATATATCTGGATTAGCCGACTTGATTTCTTCAGCTGCCGTTAGTTTAATTCCTCCGGCAATCGCAGTTTTGGTATTTGAAACGTTTTTCTTAATGATATTAAAAGTTTCAAAAGGATCTTGACCCAATGCTTGTAGATCATATCCCGTATGAGTACCGATGTAATCTGCACCGAAGGAATCAATTTCACGAGAGCGGGTTTCAATATCTTGAACTCCAATCATATCAACTAATAACTCTTTACCAGCTTCATGAGCTGCTTTTACGGCATCCTTAATTGATTGATTCTCGGCGACCCCTAAAATTGTTGTAATATCGGCACCATAATCAAATGCTTGATTTACTTCATATGAAGCAACGTCCATGATTTTCAAATCAGCAAGTAACGTAATATCTGGGAATTCTTTACGGATTTTTTAAGTCCTTCAAGCCCAAAATTAATTACTAAAGGCGTTCCATATTCAAAAATATCAATACTGTCTTTTGTCTTTTGAATTAATTCAATGGCTCCTTGGACATCTTCTAAATCAATTGCTAACTGTAATTTCATAACACATTAACACCTTTCGTTTACTAAGATAAATATATATATATTATCGAACTTACTGGTAAAATTTAATAGAGGGCACTTTAAAGTAACCTGTTTGACTTAAATACTAACAAAGGGAGTCGGATTATGTCAGATCATTTTCGAAATGCTGTTATTAAAAACTTAACAATGGGGATTTTGATTGTACTAAAGAATTTACAGTATCGATGTTCAGTGGTAAACATAAATTATTAATATTATGGATTTTAATAAATGATGGGCCACAAGGTTTTTCATATTTTATGAAGCGTTTGAAGGGTATCAGTAAAAAGTTTTATCAAATCAGTTAAATGAGCTAATTGGTGACCAAATTGTGTCTAAACGAGAATACTTATCTGGTAAAGTACATCACACTGAATATCAACTAACCGATATAGGGCAAACATTGATTCCAATTGTAATTGCTTTAAACGACTGGGGAGAAAATAGACTTAAACAAGTTAGTTTGGTTAAAAAATTCAATAATGATCTATAAATTTTAAGAAGTAATTTTAGAACGTGTTAGTTTCATCGAATCTTTTCAACTCACTCTTGGAACATCTCAGGAGAGTTTTAAACAAGACATCAGGAAAAATAGGCGGACAGAGTCTTTGGGTTGTTTTAATCGCATTATATGATTTTTATCAGAGTATGAAAAGTTAATACACGAAGTTACTGATCTTATACTAAAAAATATTCCAAGTTATTGACTTATGAGCAATCTGTTATTACAGTAAGTATGCGAACCCTTGAATTAATTGATGAATTACCAGAATTTGAAATCCAAGAGTAATATGGGGTCTATTATATAATAACCCCTCAAAAATACTATTAAAACAACCCCCATTATCTAATGATTAGATAATGGGGGCTTCTTTTTATTTTAATGTTATAATAACCCCAAAAAAGGATGCAAAAGTATGGACAAAAATAATCTTTTAATAACTGGTGATGTATATAGTAATGCCCAAATAATGGAGATCTTCAGGGTATCTAATTCTGGTGGTATCAGATTTTCAACTAAAACACGGAGTCTAGTTATATTTTCTTTTCATCAGAGTGCTAATCAGAAAGATGTGCCTTATCAAGATTCTTGGGAGAAAGACACGTTGCATTATACGGGTCAAGGAAAAGAAGGTGACCAAGAGTTAACCAGAAACAATAAGAAAATAGTTGAAGCTAATCAAGATAACATCACGATCCATCTGTTTGAGTCATTTGTTAGCCGTGAATATATTTACAGAGGAATAGTTTATTTGTCAAATAATCCGTACAAAGTGAGTGAGTTAGATGCTAATCATAATTACAGATTAGTTTATAAATTCCCTCTTACGATAAAGAACGGCAATGGGGAATTACCACTATCCATTATCCAGAGTCATACAATTCAGCAAGATAAACATTTGCAAAAATTGCCACAATCAAAATTAGCTGAAATGGCCCAAGAAATTAGTCGTTCCAACCATGAATTCCATAAAAATAATCCTAATGACAAGGCTAGTTCAAGATTTGTGAATACTATTTCCTTTGAGAGGAGTCCTTACATTGCTAACTACGTTAAACACATTGCTAATGGATATTGTTCTCTTTGTGAACAATTAGCCCCATTTTTAGATAAATATAATCAGCCATTTTTGCATGCCCATCATATAAATTATTTATCAGATGGTGGAGAAGATACAATTGAAAATTGTATTGCCGTCTGTCCTAATTGTCATGCAAAGATTCACGCTTTAAATGATCCTAAGGATAAAGAAATTTTATTAAGTAAAGTGAGGAATAGGTAAAACATGGTGCAACAAATTGTCCTACCCATCAAAGATTCCAACGTCTTAAAGATGGTACAAGATAC
>AEMJ01000432.1 GCA_000166735.2 Leuconostoc inhae KCTC 3774
ATAGAATTTTTGTAATCCTCTGATAATTCTTTACCCTCAAATGACATGATTAACTCATCATCATCTAACGCAACATGCTTTTTATCATCCCCGTTGTCAGACGCATTGTGAGCCGTTTTAAGCGCGTTGTCTGTTTTACCCTGTAAATAGTCCACTGTGGTATCTAAAGCGTCAGCAATCAGAGAAAGCATAGCAAAAGAAGGCGTTCGTTCATCACGCTCATACTTGGCTATCGTACCGCGAGACGATTTTATAATTTCAGAAAGTTCACTTTGAGTGAGCTTTTTTTGTGTACGCAATTCTTTGATTCGCTCAGCAGTAGCAGACATGTCTATACCTCAGTTTAAGATTTTATAAAGTCCTTAACTAAAAATAAAACTAAGTTAAGAAATTCTAAAC
>AEMJ01000431.1 GCA_000166735.2 Leuconostoc inhae KCTC 3774
GCGATTAGCCCTTGAGTTATTATTAAGTCAAGATTCTGATGAAGCCAGTGAAATAGCATCACAAGTTGAGGCTATTAACGCCCAACGTCAAGAAATTGTAGAAGAAGTATTTAGTGCTGCCAAACAAATAGCATTATCAGATAAACACGCTAATGATCAAGTGCTCGTTGTTGCGGGTGAAAACTGGCATCAAGGCATTTTGGGTATTGTAGCAAGCCGATTGGTTG
>AEMJ01000430.1 GCA_000166735.2 Leuconostoc inhae KCTC 3774
CGACATTCTCAAACGGTAAGGTTTTGTTATTTAGAATCCCTTGTTCATAAAAGGGGAGCACCTTTTTTAAATGCTGATCTAAGTCATCGTGGAAAGTTTGTAGATCATGTCGCGTCAGCACTTCTTTAGCAGATACTTTATAACGTGATTTTTTATCATCAAAAACCACTGGGACAAAGGCATAGTGCAAGTGAGGGGTTGTCTCATCATAATGCACCACCGCGGCCACGGTATTTTCTTGACCATAACGGTCATTGAGAAAATTGCTAGTTGCTTC
>AEMJ01000429.1 GCA_000166735.2 Leuconostoc inhae KCTC 3774
GTTATAACGTTAGAGACTTGGCCCCTTAAAAATATCACGCGTTAATTCAATGATCCGATTGATTAATGCTTTAACTTGTTCAATACCCCAATCTAATCTACTAGGTGCTATTTTGGTGTCTGGATCTTCTCTAGCTGTCGTCAAGGTTTTTAACCATGACTGGGCCTCTTTTTATTTTTAGTGAGTTCTTCATGATCCAGCTTATAAAGAACATACCGGGCCTCCACATCCGTATGGGATAGTTGGTCGACACCATAATCATTTTTAAGCATGTCTCGCATGGCATAATCCAGCTGTTGCTGGTCTCGCTGCCGCTGCTGAAGCGCTTGATGCGTTTCTTTCAGGTTTTGATAGTCTGCTTGGACATCTGCTAGCTGCGCTTTGACTTGTCCTAAGGTTTGCTTGAGTTCTTCCGTCTCATTCTGGCTTTGTAAGGTGGCTTTCTTCATCGTGGCTAACACGCTTTTAAAGCGATCTAAGTCATCTGGTTTAAGCACCGTCTTACCAAAGAGGTTTTTAGATAAAGCTTGTTTAAAATCATCAATTTGTTTTTCGGCTAAGTCTACTTCCGTTAAGGCTTGATCCGTGATTTTAAGTACGGCCTGTTTAGCACGAATGTTGTCTTCAATGTCAGCTAGTTCGGTTTTTAAGGCGTTAAACTGATCGTTGTATTTTTTGATTTCAG
>AEMJ01000428.1 GCA_000166735.2 Leuconostoc inhae KCTC 3774
GCAATCATTAATTCTTCATTAGTTGGAATCAATAATCCAGTAACAGTTGAGTCTTCAGTAGTTAAAATGACTTCTTTACCACGGACATTATTAGCATCAGTATCTATTTTAACGCCAGCAAATGCCAATGATTCCAAAACTTTTGCACGTGTTACAGCATCATTTTCACCGATACCAGCAGTAAAGATAAGCGCATCAACACGTCCTAATTCAGCAAAATACTGTCCAGCGTAACGAATGACACGATCATAGAACATATCAAGCGCTAATTTAGCATGCGTATTAGTTTCTTGAACTTCTTCTAAATCACGCATATCACTTGAAATTGTTGAAATACCAAGTAAACCAGATTTTTTGTTTAATATTGACAGCATTTCTTCATTTGACAGACCTTCGCGCTCTTGAATATAGTAAACTAATGATGGATCAACATCCCCAGAGCGTGTTGCCATCGTCAATCCTGCTAATGGCGTGAATCCCATTGATGTATCATATGATTTACCATTCTTAATAGCTGTAATTGAAGCACCCGCACCTAAATGGAATGAAATTGCATTAAATTCATCAAGTGGAATACCTAATTTTTTAGCTGCACGTTCCGTCACATAGCGATGCGATGTGCCATGTGCACCATATTTACGTGCGCCATATCGTGCATAATATTCGTAAGGAATACTATAGAGATAATTTTTTTCAGGCATTGTTTGGTGAAAAGAAGTATCAAATACTGCCACAGACAATGCATTTGGTAGCAGTTTTTGAAAGGCACGGATGCCCATAGCATTAGCTGGATTATGTAATGGTGCGTAATCTGCCAAACGATCAATTTTTGTCAAAACTTCTTCAGTTACAACAACAGAATGATTAAACCATTCACCACCAGCAACAACACGGTGTCCGACACCTGTAATTTCATTGAAATCTTTAACGATGCCAAGATCTGTCATTTTCTGTAACAAAATATCGATTGCCTGATCATGATCCTTAATTGACATTTCATGTTCAAACTTTTGACCACCATTTTTTGTTAGTGTGATATGCCCTTCTTCAGCACCAATTAAACGCTTTGGTTCAATGTTTTGACCATATTTAATGGTAATTTCAGCATTTTCCTGACCAATGCGTTCAATAATTCCCTGCATTAATACTTTTTCTTCGGGCATTTCTAGCAATTGAAATTTCAGTGATGAACTGCCGGCGTTGACCGCCATTACTTTTGACATAATGTTTTCCTTTTTACCTTTAAGTTTAAGTATACCTTCACAACATACGCCGCTTGATATGTCATAGAATTATTGTAACATTTTTTGAAAGTAAAGGACACGTTGATATGTGTTACAATATTGATACATATAAATTGACTCGTGTAGGTATAAAATGATTAAAAAATGGCTCTTAAGTAATTTAATTGGCATTGTAATAACTGCCCTTGTATTAATAACAACATTTGGTTTGATTCTCTCTCTTGTTAATAAAGATAAAATAGCAACACGACCAAATAATGTACAATTTCGTACTGGACCTGGTCGAACATATAAATCTACGGCATCTCTGAAAAGTGGTACAGACCTCATCATTTTAAACAAGACACGTGGTTGGTACAAAGTTCGACGTACCGATAATGAGAAAATCGGCTGGGTCGCTGGCTGGGTTGCTGAATCAAAAACATTGCGTACAGCCACACCAATTAGTGAAGCTACAATTGTTTTAGACCCAGGTCATGGTGGTAATCCAGACAAAAAATACGACGGTTTATCTGGCGATAATGGCTCAGCATCCGTTAACGGTAAATTTTTTGAAAAAACATATACATTACGTACAGCGCGACAAATGCGCTCATCATTACAAAAAACTGGTGCACGTGTATTTATGACACGTGATAAAGACGTTCTTGTCCCGTTACTCCATATTCCACGTCTAGCCGAACATTATCAAGCAGATGCACAAATTTCAATTCACTTTGATCACGATGGCAATGAGGATAGCGCAACAACAGCAAGTGGCGTTTCTCAATTCTATTATCATCAAAATAGTTACGCATTGGTTACTGCGCTTAAAAATGCGCTCGATGGCCTACCCATTAACAATCGTGGTATTGATAGAACGCAGTATCTTGTATTAGACCATGTTACTCGGCCCGCCGTACTACTCGAACTAGGCTACATCAATAACCCAGAAAATTTTAAAAAATTCGTACAGAAAAATATCAACAACAAATTGCAACTTTGGTCACCCACGGATTAACTACTTACTTTAAACAAAATACGGAGATAAAATAATGGCTTTATTTAAAAAACAAAGCAAGCGTTTGAAGACAACATTGCTAATCAAACAACAGAGCAAGTAGAAGAACATTTGGATGGTATGATTGTTCAGCCATTTGCCTATAAAAAACTATTAATTATCTATCGTATTGAAGAATATCCAAGTACGAGTAATCATATTGATAATAAAATTCTAACTTTTGACAAAAAAGAACCGCTATCAGAACATCGTTACAATGACATCATCTCACGTTTAAAAAATGATGATAGTGATCGCATTTCTATTGTTAATATTTTGCCATTAGTGGATTAAAAATCATATAGCAACAAAAACGACACGCTTCTTTTTAAGAGATCGTGTCGTTTTTGTCGTTATACTTTAATATCATTTTTCAAAAAGGAAACTTTTGACGTAAATAAGGTGTAACCCAATGATCTAAACCAATTTTTCCAGAGTTATAGCCGCCAATCAACAAAAGCGCACCAATAATTATAAATGTCGGATTAACGGACACAACACCAGCGCCGAGATAAGAAAAATTCATGACTAGTCCAAAAAAGGCTGCAGCCAGTGTTAGTGTGCCAAATATTAAACCTAAGCCCACTAATAGTTCACCCCAAGAGACAAGAAATGAAAAAATTTCCGTATTTTTGCCATGGCTTGTTGTGACATTCAAAAACCAATCATACCATGGAAATGCCTTCGTCTTATCTGGTGTTAAGACAGGGTTTTTGATCGCACCTATAATTAGTCCAGAAGCATCAAATCCACCGCTAGTTGTTATTTTTTCCCAACCATCCAAGGTCCACTGATAGCCCAAATACACGCGTAAAATTGTTAAAATCCACATTGCGACTGGTGAGTTACGAAGCCATGTCATCATAATCTATTCTCCTTATACTATGCGTAGTCATCATAATTTCTATTACAAATAGTAAGTATATAGAACACATTGTGAAAAGTCAAACAATTTGATTTGAATAACATGACTTTAGCATAATGCGCATTTTATTATCTACAACAGATAGGTTAGTAATAATCATATTATTATTTTCTTTGACTCAAAATATGACTCACTTTTTGATCATGTCCTTCTAATGGTAAAGATGTCACAAGTTGCACGCCTAGAGCCAATGATACAGTATCACCACAAAATAGCGATAGAAAACGATCATAGTAGCCAGCGCCATAACCTAGTCGCTCCCCATATACGGTAAACGCTAGACCTGGTACAATTGCTAAATCAATCAAAGTAATATCGAAAATAGTGCTATCTATTGGTTCTTTAATATTCATTTGACCTAAATTAAAGTTAGAACCAGACGTTATTTCAACAAATACCATTTGCTTATTAATAATTTTAGGTACAACTGTTCGCTTACTTTCTGACCACGCACGAGCAATAATTGGTTGTGTATTGATTTCTGTGGCTGTACTCAAAAAACAGCAATTATTTGGGCTTTTTGCCACTGATTGCTGCGAAATAGTAACTTTCGTAATGCCGTTTCCTCTTGCATGCGCTGAAATCCAACGTAATTAGCCAATCGCTGTTTTTTGCAGAGTACGCACTATTTTTTTATCTAACATATCTTTATTCAAACAAATGTGTCATAGCTAAAATTTCAGTATCCTTTTTAACTTCTTTTAGTACTTTTAGATCATCATAGTTATGAATAGCTGTGACAATTAACTCGGCAACTTGTCGCGCATCAGCCTCGTTAAAGCCCCGTGTTGTCATCGCAGGTGTGCCAATTCGAATACCAGAGGTTACAAATGGACTCAAAGTTTCATTTGGTAACGCTTCTTTGTTTGTGGTAATCGAAACCGTATCTAACAATTCTTGTGTTTGCTTACCGTTTAAACCGGTTTTTGTCAAATCCAAGTTAAACAAATGATTATCTGTCCCGCCAGCCACAACACGAATGTCTTCAGTATGATTAAAAACATCAGCCATTGCTTGTGCATTTTTAATGACTTGTGCAGCATATACTTTAAATTCAGGTTGTAAGGCTTCACCAAATGCAATTGCTTTACC
>AEMJ01000427.1 GCA_000166735.2 Leuconostoc inhae KCTC 3774
GTGACTTCTAAATATTTTCTTCAACTAATTTAGCCATTTTTTCGATACCCATTGGAATAGGAATATAAGCATTAAATGGAATAGAAACAACTGGTTTGTCAACTTCTTGTCCTATTTTTGAAAACCTTCTAAGTACATTGTTGTTTGAGGACTAACTAAATACAAGTCAAAATTACCATCACGAATGGCTTCTTCACCTTCTGTAGCTGTAATAGCATCCATTTCTATATCTTTATTCTGAGTCTTGAAATAATCTGTGTTTTTTTTTGTCCATCATCGATGATGACATACCTGCTG
>AEMJ01000426.1 GCA_000166735.2 Leuconostoc inhae KCTC 3774
GCAGTTCGGTATTAGCATCTTGCAATTTTTGTTCAGATAACTTGAAGTTTTTAAGACGCATTGCTGAAAATGCTTCATGAACATTTGTACGGGAATTACCACTATGTAAAATAATTTCAAACGCGATCACTTGAATTTCTTCAGAATTCATTTACTTTTACCGCCCTTCATAAACAGTATAAATTTTTGTCGAAAATCAGAAAAATTTTTAGTTACCACTAAATCTGCTTGTTGTGTTGTATTGTCTACTAAATGTACGATAGTTTGCGTTATTGCCATTAACCCCTGATTGTTTAAATAGGATGGCGATAAAAGAAAAACCAGTTTAATATTTGGATATGAATGTGACCATTTTAAACCTGCTGGGATAACGCCGATGGCAATTTTAGGTACTTTGCTCATTGCTCTTGCTGGATGAGGTACTGCAATCACATCATTAAATGTTATAGCGCTGAGTAATTCACGTTGATCAATTTGATCTAGTAGTTCTTGTTTAAATTCTGCTGGCTCATCTGTCAAAAGCATATCACTTAATTGATTTAAAACATCTTCTCGATCAGTGGGTACTCGCCAAATTTTAAAACGTGAGACATCCGTAAATTGATCGAAATAATTTGTTGACTGACTGTTAGTCACATCCTTAGTCGTTACACTGCTCAATTGACGCGAATTATCATTTAAATTATTTAAAAAATGTCCTAACTTTTTAATATCGTTTTCTGTCAAGAAAACACTCACTTGAACAACGGGTATTTTAAAAACCTGTGTTGATAAATCAATTGTGCTAATAATAATATCAACACCATTTAATGCCGCATCATCAATCTCATAATATCCCTTAATACCAATAATATTTAATTGTTTCCCAAACTCTTTTTCAAGACGGTTATTTAACAATTGTGCTGACCCATAACCAGTCGCGCATATCAGTAAAACTTTAGGTTTATTCAAATCTCGGTATTTTTCAGCTGCAGCCATAAGATGCAATGCAAGATACGCGATTTCATCATCATTGATATCAAATTTAGATAAATAGCGCGACAAATGCACATATCGTTTAACATCTGAGAAGTAATGAGAATAATTTGCTTTTATTTCTTGTAGCAACGGATTTTTGAGTTGCAACCCCTGTTCAAGTCTAACAATCATGGGTTTCAAGTGTGCAATTAAATTCTTTTTAAGATCATAATCCTGAGATATTGGGCAACCAGTTGCCTCTTCAATTTGTTGTAGTACAAAATCTAAATCTTCATGTAAAGCTTCATCGTTTGTAACATTAATGTTTTTTCCTTTAGCTAACAATTGAATTGTTAAATAGGCTACTTCACTTTTGGGCACCTTCAGGTGGTAACTATTTTCCAAACGATGAATAATATTTTCTGCCACAGTATATACTTGGCGTGTTTCCAAACTATCATCAAAATCAACTGG
This sequence comes from Leuconostoc inhae KCTC 3774, assembly GCA_000166735.2. Classification (GTDB taxonomy): domain Bacteria; phylum Bacillota; class Bacilli; order Lactobacillales; family Lactobacillaceae; genus Leuconostoc; species Leuconostoc gasicomitatum. The sequence continues at coordinate 1,432 of AEMJ01000426.1, forward strand.
TTGTAATTCAAATCCACCGGCCATACGTTGCACACTCAGCGCAATATATAACACAATATTTTGAATTGTGAAATCCGTCAAATAAATCCCTGATTCACGACATTCATCAAGCACAATAATTGTAATTTGATCAAAGCTTATTTTCTTAAAAAATGATTTATTTTCCATATAATGTTGAAAAGAATTATCATTATGAGTAAAAAAATAATCTAAAATGAAATGACGTCGATTGCGCTCCAAGCCTGTCACAAAGATGCCACTATGTGGCTTGTTTTCAATGGTTAATGCATATGGCATCAATTTTTTGCGGATAATTGACAAATCTTTTGACAACGTTGATCGTGTAACAAACAATCTTTGTGCTAAATCTTCTATTAACATTTTTTACTCTCAATAACTAATTTATTGAGAATATATTTTTGTCGATCGGCAATATCAATTTCTTCCGTATTATTTTCATGCCACTGCGATAATTGATAATTTTTATTCAAAAATAAATCAAATGTCACTGGATGAGAAATATGCAAACAATAACCAAAACTAGGCTTTGATTCTAATACAGCACCATGTAAAACTAATTTTGTTTTTAGCACTTTAATGTAGTTTCGAATAGTCCTTGGCGATAATGACAAAATACCAGCCAATTCCTCACTGGTAACAAAACGTTCTTGGTTCTCTAATAAGTAGCGTAGTAAATCGCTTTCCTTCATCATTACACCTCAACTATCTTAACTTTTAAATACTTTCCTCGACCAATTTGGCCATTTTTTCGATACCCATTGGAATAGGAATATAAGCATTAAACGGAATCGAAACGACTGGTTTCCCGACTTCTTGCCCTATTTTTTGAAAGCCGTCAAGATACATACTTGTCTGGGGGCTAATTAGATATAAATCAAACTCGCCTGCACGAATAGCATCTTCTCCCTCTGTAGCAGTAATAGCATCCATTTCGATGTCTTTATGCTGTTCTTTAAAATAATCAGTTGTTTTTTTTGCCATCATTGATGATGACATACCTGCGG
>AEMJ01000425.1 GCA_000166735.2 Leuconostoc inhae KCTC 3774
CGCTTCAGCTGCCGTTGAATATTGATATGCATTCTGTGCCATGTTTGCAACTCCTAAATATTATTTGCGTTCGATACCACGTAACTTAGCCGATTGTGATCTGTGATTAGTTTGTGTTTCATCATTAGTTGGCAAAATAGGTTTACGTGTTAATAAAGTATAATCTGCTTCGAATTGACCAGGTAAAACTGGTAAACCAACTGGTAATTCTGGGGTTGATGTCTTTTCACGAAACATTTGTTTCACTAAACGGTCTTCAAGTGATTGAAATGTGATAGCGCTAATACGACCACCTGGTGCCAGCAAATCAAGTGACTGAGTCAGAGAATCCTCTAATGCCCCTAGCTCATCATTAACGGCTATTCTCAATGCTTGAAAGGTTCGCTTTGCTGGATGCCCACCCTTACGTCTAGCTGGAGCTGGAATGGCTTCTTTGATAATATCAACTAATTCAAATGTTGTATTAATCACGCCATTTTCACGATGATGCTCTATCTTACGTGCAATTTGTTTAGGAAAGCGATCTTCTCCATATCGACTTAAAATACGTAAAATATCATTAAACGACCACTCATTAATAATTGTTTTAGCTGTTAACGTCTGTCGTTGGTCCATCCGCATATCCAAATCAGCATCGTAATTATAACTAAATCCACGTTGTCCATCATCAAACTGTACTGAACTGACGCCTAAATCATAAAGTACGCCATCAACTTGTGTCACACCCAGTTCAGCTAAAGCTTCAGTCAGTGTTCGAAAATTCTGATGGATTAGTACTAATTTACCTGATGCAATTTCAGCGGCATATTGTTCTTCGTTATACTTAATTGCTGTATCATCTTGATCAAAACTATAAAGTATACCATTGTCTAGTTGCTTAAGAATTTCACCAGTATGACCACCGCCACCTAAAGTTGCATCAACATAATTACCATCTGGTTTTACATTCAATAATGCAACTGCTTCTTTTAAGAGTACTGTGACATGTTCAAATTCAGTCATTCTATTTATCCTTTTAACTAGAAGTCAAAGTCAACTAGTCCTTCTGCAATCTCATCAAAATCATCAGCTGTAGCAAGTGTATAATCATGCCAGTTTTCTGAACTCCAAATTTCAAATGAATCCCCAGATCCTGTTACTGTCACACTTTTTTCAAGTCCAGCATAGTCTTTTAAGTTTGACGGAATTATAATTCGTCCTTGTTTGTCAATTTCAGCTTCCATGGCCCCTGCCATCACAAAACGTTTAAATTGACGTGCTTCTTTTTTCCTAATGGTAACGCGTTAAGTTGCTTTTCTAATTTTTCCCAAACTGGCATTGGCATGGCGCGTAATGCGTGTTCCATCCAACGCGTCACGATAAACTTCTCGCCTAATTGGTTTCGAAATTTTGCTGGAATAATAAGTCGCCCCTTTATATCGAGCGTATGTGAATATTCGCCCATAAACATCAGGACCACCTCCAATAAAAATTCTATACTACTAATTTACCACATTTCACCACTTCCCTCCACCTAATTACTAATTTGTCATCATTTAGTAAATTTTAACACACAAAAAAACGCTGCTTTTATTGCATAGCAGCGTTTTTATCGAGAAAATATATTAGTGGTGCCAAAAACCCAACAATTGTTACAATTAAAAGTAATAAAGTACCAACAAGTCCACTCCATTCCCAATACTTATGCCAAAACAATCGCCAATGCCACTTGCTTTGTAATAGAAACCATGACAAAACGGCGCCCACAAAACACCACACTAACAGAAACCATAAAATCAAACTAATGCCAAAACAATATCCCATAGTAACATGTAATATCACCCAGACTGGTATGACAATAATATCTAACGTTTTAATTTTAAGATCACCAAAACGTGTCCATCTATTTAACACAAATACCAATAATATAAAGCTTACCGCACTTAACGGCCAAATCCACCACTGCATGACTTTACCTCACAGTTTCTCTGTACTTTAATAACAATACCTAAACCTAAACAAAAAGGCAAGAATTTCTATCACAAATTATAAATGAATCGTCTAAAATTAATTGACTTATCATTTTAAAATTGCATCTAGATAGCTGATTATGATACACTGTTTTTGAATTATAAATGAGGTGAAATATGACAGACGAACAAAAAGCACGGCCTATTAATACTAAATTACAAGCGGAAATTGATGCAAAATTAAATCAACATCGTGTTCCTAAAGCTGTTCAAAAGTCACGTACTCGCATCGAAAAAATGACACTTATCATGTCGTGGGTCATGGTTTTGTTAATGGTTGGTAGTGTTTTCTATGCTGCAATCAGTGCGTTAGGTTGGTTATAGTAATTCGTATTTAAAAACTCTGGCGCAATTATAATTGCGCCAGAGTTTTTAAATACGAATTACTATACTCGCTTATTCGACTGAAATTAAGAATGGATATAATGGTTGCTTGCCATTATGAATTTCAACCTCAAGACCGTCATTAAGAGCTAAAACAGCTTCTTGCAGTTTTTCAGCATTCCTTTTGATTCGTATTTTCACCATAGATAATTGTTACAATTTCAGAATCATCATCAATCATTTTTGCCACCGATTGGCTGGCAGCATCAAGTAGTTTCTTTGTCACAACTTCAATTTCACCATCAAGAATTCCCATCCAATCACCATGCTTAATGATCATATCATTAAGCTTAGTATCTCGCACAGCTTTTGTGATTTGGGCTGATTTGACATCTAACATCACTGAAGCCATTTCATCAGCGTTGTCTGATAATTTTGCTTCCGGATTATATCCCATCATAGCTGTTAAACCTTGCTGAACAGTACGTGTTTTGACAACACATACTGGTATATCAGCCAAATCAACAGCTTGATCAGCAGCCATGAAAATATTTGAATTATTTGGTAAAATCAAAGCACTTTTAGCACCGGTAGCTTTAATTGCATCAACAATATCAGCCGTTGATGGATTCATCGTCTGACCACCAGAAATAACTGTATGGACCCCTAAACTCTTGAATAATTCAGCGACACCATCTCCTGATGAAATTGCAATTACTGCCGTATCAGAAGCAGGTACTGCGGCGGCGGCCATTTTAGCCATTTGTGCTTCTTCTGTGCGCTGTGCATCAATAACTGCTTGCTGCTGATCTCTCATGTTATCGACTTTAACTTTGACTAATGAGCCAAAATGGGTTCCCCAACGCAGAATTTCTCCTGGATTTTCTGTATGAACATGAACTTTAACAATTTCATCATCATTGATAACAAGTAACGAATCTCCGAGTTGTGATAGATGATGGTAAAAGGTTTCATAATCAAATTCGTGATCATATGTTGTACCTTTCGCAATTTGCACCATAATCTCTGTGCAATAACCATATTCTATACTTTGGGGGTCTAAATGACTGTTCGCTTGTGCACCAGCATGTAATTCTTTAACCATTTGATCTAATTCAGCATTATCAGGCGTTTTAAGGTCTGCTTCATTAAAATCACCACTTAATACTTGGTAGAATGCTTGCAACACAAAAACAAGCCCTTGGCCACCAGAATCCACGACACCAACTTGTTTTAGTACAGGTAATAGATCTGGTGTTGATGCCAGCGCAATTTGTGCTGCTTCATTGACGGCGTGCATTAAATTAACTAAATCATCCGTCTCATCAGCTACTTTATTTGCCTTTGATGCTGCTTCGCGAATGACTGTTAAAATTGTACCCTCTGTTGGCTTCATAACGGACTTGTAAGCCACTTGTGCACCTGACATCAAAGCGTCAGCTAAATCCCGTGCTGATAACGTTTTTTTGCCTTCAACTGAGTTAGAAAAGCCACGGAATATTTGTGACAGGATAACGCCAGAATTACCACGCGCTCCCATCAAAAGCCCTTTAGACGTTGCTTTAGCAAGCGTGCTAATGTCTGTATCTAACGCATCGCGCTCATACTGTGCGCCACTTGCCATTGACAGACTCATATTTGTCCCTGTATCACCATCTGGCACCGGAAAAACATTTAATTTATTAATCGTGTCCGCATTTGCGGCAAGCGCTGCTGCTGCAGCATTAATCATTTTACCAAATTCAACATTGGTAATTGTCGTCATTTTAGTCATGATACTCCTAGTCCGTGACGCGAACACCTTGAACAATCACGTTAACTTCCGTTGCGTGAATTCCTAGTAGTGCGTCGAGATTATATCTTACTTTACCTTGAACTGATTTAGAAATTTCTGATAACTTTGTACCATACTGCGCAACCAAATAAACATCTACGTTTACGCCGTTCTCTTCTTGATGAATGACAACGCCTTTAGCATAATTTTCGCGATTTAAAATTTGATTCATACCATCACGAAATGTTGCTCGAGAAGCCATGCCAACAACCCCAGGATTCTCAATAGCAGAACCACCAACAATGGTCGCGATAACATCATTTTCAATTGTAATTTCACCAATTTTAGTTTTAATTTTGATTGCCATAATATTTAAAACATTAACTCAGAAATATACAAACCATCATGCTACGAAATAATCACATCAATTTGTAGCATGAATAGTTTGAGAACAATCGCGTTAATGTATTTCCTCCTTGAAAGGTCTACTGCTATTATTTTAACATATCTCAACAATAAACGTATCCGAGCAATCAACTCTTTGACATAAAAAAACCACCGGAGTGGTGGTCGTTTTATGTCAGTTATGCACAATATTCTGGCACAACTTCAATCGTACTGCCGTTTATACGCGTTCGATAGTTCCGGTCTTCAATCCAGACTTCAAAGTACGCGCTGATAAATAAACTTTCTTTGCGGGAGCACCGTTAATCTTAACAGTCACTTTTTGCAAGTTTGGCTTCCAGCTACGACGACTTGAATTCAACGCGTGTGAACGTTGGTTACCAAAACGTGTGCGTGCGCCTGTAATAGCATCTTTTGCCATGTTCGACCCTCCTTTTCGAGCCATTATTTTAAAAAAGGCTCTTTCTACAACATTAGTAAATTCTACCAGATTAAAAGCACTTTGGCAAGTTATTTTGTATATTTTGACAAAACAGCTGCTAATTGATCTTTTGTATGGAAACCAGTTAGTCGCTCAACAACCTCACCATCTTTTTGAACGAGTAACGTTGGAATGGCACGAATACCAAATTTTGCTGGTGTGTCAGGGTTAGCATCAACATCCATTTTAACAAAATCAACGTTGTCCACTTCTTCAGAAAGCGCTTCTAATACGGGTGATTGCATACGGCAAGGGCCACACCAAGTTGCCCAAAAAATCTGTGATACTAACGCCAGTGGCTGTCTTTTTTTCAAATGTTGCATCTTCAATTATTTTCACTGTCATAATTTTATCCTCATAGACATAGATTTACTTACTTTTCTAATACCATTATACTTTATCTCTTGTTTGCGTAACCATAATAACGCCGGTATCAAAACTCACATGTACCATATTACCGACAAACTCATTTGACGACCACATTTTGTAAACACTATCCGTTAAGGCCAATGGGTATTTTGCATCAATTATCTTAAAATTAGCAACTGTGTTAAGCGGCATAAATCCAAGATATTTTGCACTTGGTATTTTGCTAACTGTTTTTAAACCTGGTTTTAAATAACTCACACTATTAACATTGTCAATAATTTTTGTTTTTTCAACAATTTTTTCAAAAGTGGGATCAGCTAACAACCACAAATTACTTAATAGATGATCCAGTCGTCCCCCTGTTGCACCAAAAATATTAATGCTATCCGGATTTTGAGCTTGCGCGTATAACAACGCAAGTTCCGTATCAGTTTCATCTTTCTCAGCCTTAACATGTATAATTTCGTTTGTTTTTAGATGTGATTCAAGGATATGCAACTCATCAGGCGTCAGTGAGTCAAAGTCTCCCACGGCCATTAACATCGGTATATGATGCTGATATAAGCGCCATGCGCCACGATCAGCCCCAATCCAAAGACCTGGAAAATCAAACAAATCACTTGGCCATAAAGAAGTTGCTCCACCTGCCAAAATGTTAATTTGCATTATTTTATCAGGTCTTTCAGGGTAGCAATTTTAGCAGTAGGATCAATTTTATCATAGACGTACGATCCTGCAACAAAGACATTTGCACCTGCTTCAAATGCAGCAGTGATCGTCTCATTATTCACACCACCATCAATTTCGATATCAAATTTATAACCCAACTCTTCACGGATAGCTTTTAATTGTGCAATTTTTTCAATTGTAGAAGGCAGAAATTTTTGTCCGCCAAAGCCAGGATTAACCGTCATCACAAGCACTTGGTCAACCATATCCAAAACTGATTCAATTGCTAATACAGGTGTTCCTGGATTGATTACAACTTCGGCCTTAACACCTTTATTCTTAATCATTTGCAACGCCCGATGGATATGTGGCGTTGCCTCCACGTGCACACCAATGATATCTGCGCCAGCATCGGCAAATTCATCAACAACTTTTTCAGGATTCATGACCATTAAGTGCACATCTAACATCATTTTTGTTTCTGGACGTAATTGTTTAACCCAACCTGGACCATAAGAAATCGATGGTACAAAATTACCATCCATCACGTCAATATGAAGATATTCCGCACCAGCGGCTTCCACAAGCTTCACATCACGCTCTAAATTTGTATAATCAGCACTTAATATAGATGGTGCAATAATTCCTGCCATGTTACTATTCCTTCTTCCTAAATGTTTCGATTATCTGTCTTATATCTTGGCTTTTGCGACTTAATTAAATCGTAAAAGGCCTTATAACTATTATACCGTGATTGTGCTATAGCGCCAAGAGTTAAGCTTTCCTTGACGGCACATCCCGGTTCATTGAGATGTAAACATCCACGAAAACGACAATTTTGACGTACAGCAACAAATTCAGGAAAATAATCAGCTAACTGTTCAACCGGAAAATCAAAAACTTCATACGATGAAAATCCTGGTGTATCAGCAATCAAGGCATCATCTACTTGAATTAGCGTTACTTGCCGAGTTGTATGTTTTCCACGACTCAATGCCTTTGAAACAACACCTGTTTCAAGGCCTAACTCAGGTGATAAATGATTTAATAGTGTTGATTTTCCAGCACCCGTTTGCCCCATGAATACAGCAACTTTACCGCGCAACTCAGAGCGCAATTCAAAAAATTGTTATTTGTGTTGTTTATGGATGGTAATATTGTCGTATAGCCTATTTTTAAATAGCGGTTCAACACTTCTGTTGCATGAATATACTCTGATTCAGTTAATAAATCTGACTTCGTAAAATAAATTAATGGTGTCACACGGGCAGCTGCTAATGCAACTAATTGCCTATCTAACAAATTCGGTGCAAAATCTGGTTCTTTAAGCGCTGTTACAATTACGGCAACATCAATATTTGCAATTGGTGGTCGAACTAGCACATTTTCTCTCGGATGAATTTTCCAAATTAGCCCCTCATCATTTTCACTCTCAAAGTCAACAAAGTCACCAACAAGCGGTTTTTGTCCTGATTTTCTAAACTCACCACGTGCACGTGTACGTTGTACCTCACCACTTGAAATTTGTATATCATAATAACCGCTTAATGATCGAATAATTCGTCCTGTTTTCATATCATTAGTATAACAAAAAAGCCGATTATAATCGACTGATGTTGTTTTAGTTCTTATTTTTACTACTTGAGGCACTGTTTGATGAAGATGATGAACTAGATGAGTTTGAACTACTTGATGAAGATGATTCATTTGACGAACTCGAATCATCAGAAGAATCGCTTGATGAAACTTGAGGGCCTTGTGAGATAGTCACAAGTAACACCATATCTTTGGTAATACTTGAACCACCGCGAATAGACTGACTAATTACATGATCTTTTTTTGTATTGCCATCATATTGCGTATTAAAGTTAACCACAATATCATGTTCACTGGCCCAACTTTGAACTTGTTCTTGTGTACTTTTCCCGGTAAAGTCTGGTACATTAATTCGTTGCGCGCCAGTTGAAACTGTGAATTCAACATTTGTTGCAGTCGGATCCACTTTGCCATTAGCGTCAACAGACTGTAAAATTATTCTACCTTCTGACACACTATCAGAAGGACTATCTTTTCTTGTAACAGAGTACCCTTGAGCACGAAGTTGTGTCGCAGTCACATCATAATCTGAACCAACATAATCACCAAAGCGTACTTTGGCACGTCCAGAAGATATAATCAAATTAATTGTATCTCCCTTTTTTGCTTCTGCACCACTACTTCGTGTTGTACGAACAACATGCCCATTAGTAATTGTTTTTGACGGTGTTGAACTAACAGTGCCAACAACCAAACCAGCTTTTTTGATTTTCATTGTCGCCTGATCTTGTGTCAAATTAATGACATTTGGTACAGTCGTTTTATTGGATTGATAATTTAAAAAAACAATTGCAACAAGAGCCGTTAAAACAAGTCCTAGTAGCACCCAAGGCCATTTACGGAGTTTACGGAATTTAATGCCATTCCCTCGCAAAACACTACGGACGTAGTTGGGTGTGCGATCAACAATATGCGCAATATCTTTAACAGAATAACCCTTTTTACCATGTGATATAATAACATCTTTTATAGAGGGTTCTTCAGGTACTTCGTCTGGAAAAATTTTATCAGATGACACACCAGTTTTTAACTGATCTTGAATTTGAGCCATTGGAATAATGCGTGTCTCGTCTATTGTGTCTGACATCGGTGCAAATCGTATTTCATCTGAGCGCCTAGGTGATAATGTCGTATTTAAATCTTCAGACATCGCTGCGGCACTTAAATAACGATCTTGTGGTCTTTTGGCTGTTGCTTTTAAGATAACATTTTCTAAGGCTTGCGGAATTCGCGGATCAAAATCACGAACAGATGGCATCTCTTCAGTCGTATGTTTCATTGCAACTGCAACTGGTGTGTCACCTTCGTAAGGAACTTGTTTGGTCAGCATTTCGTAAAGCATAACGCCTAGCGCATATATATCTGATTTTGCTGATGCAAGTCCGCCACGCGTTTGTTCAGGTGATAAATAATGAACTGAACCGATAACAGTATTTGTTTGTGTCATATCTTGAACTGATTTTGCAATGGCAATGCCAAAATCGGTGATTTTCACTTGGCAATGTTTGTCAATTAAGATATTTTGTGGCTTTAAATCACGATGAATAATGTCAGCGTCGTGTGCGGCTTGCACTGCACTTAGCACTTGCGTCATGATGTCAACTACTTGTTGATATGGAATTGGAAAGTGCTCGGCAATGAATGACTTTAGATCATTACCTTCTACATATTCCATCACCAGATATTGTGTCCCTTCGTATTCCCCAGTGTCATATACCTGAACAATATTATCATGAACCAATTCCGTTGCTGAAATAGCCTCACGCTGAAAACGTTTGGCTAACTCAACATCGTTTTTCATATCCAACCGCATCATTTTAAATGTGACGTCACGATCCAAAAATTCATCATGTGCCAAATAAACATTGGCCATGCCACCCCCGCCAAGCGATTTGATAATTTTATAACGATTGTCTATCACTGTATCTGGTAACATAATTATTTTGTATCCTCTTCATTGTTACGACTCACCAAGAGGGCCGTCACATTATCTGACGCACCATTGTTGTTAGCGGACCGAATCAATTCGTGTGCACGCAAATCCAAAGTTGTTGCCGTTCTCATAATTTGCTTAATTGTTGTTTTATTAAGCACTTTAGTAATACCATCAGATGTTAAAAACAACATATCTTCGTCAGAAAATTTGTGCTGTCCAATTTCAATATCTGCGTGCCTATCAACACCTAAAAACCTTGTCACACTGTTCGCATTAGGGACATTTTCAGCTTGTTTTTGGCTAACTGTGCCGGTGCGGACAAGTTCATTTTTAAGGTTATGATCAAACGATATTTGTTTTAAGCTATTATGATGCAACAAAAATGCCTTAGAATCGCCCAAATTACCAATAACGACCTGCTCATCAAACAAAATTGCCAGTACG
>AEMJ01000424.1 GCA_000166735.2 Leuconostoc inhae KCTC 3774
GTGTTAGCAATTTTGTTTGATGAGCAGGTTGTTATTGGTAACTTGGGTGACTCTAAGGCATTTTTGTTGCATCATAATAGTCTAAAACAACTATCATTTGATCATAATCTTAAAAATGAACTTGTTCGTACCGGTACGGTTAGCAAAAGGCAAGCCGAAAATGTCCCTAATGCGAATAGTGTAACAAGATTTTTAGGCGTTGATCGGCACGCAGATATTGAAATTGGGCAACATACATTTTCTGGTGAAGACATGTTGTTTTTAACATCTGACGGTATTACTAAGGTGCTCAATAAAACAACAATTAAACAAATTATGAGGGCACCAGCAAGTTTGAATTTTCGTGCACACGACTTGATTAGGTTCGCTAACGACAATGGTGCGCCAGATAATGTGACAGCTCTCTTGGTGAGCCGTGATAATGAAGAGGATAC
>AEMJ01000423.1 GCA_000166735.2 Leuconostoc inhae KCTC 3774
CCGTCAATGTTATACAAAATCGGCATATGTGCTTGCCATTTCTTTTCTGGATAAATTTTATCCGCAATACTAATGGCACCATCTGAATCCATTAATCCTGAACGCGTATCACGATAGTAAGTCAACTTACCAGTTTTCGCATCAACAAGTGAGTAGCCCAGAGCTGAATCTTGATCATTATTTCCTGATGTAAAATCAGTAAAATACACTAAATGGCCCTTAGAATCAATCAGTGGTGTAATTTGTCCGCCAGAGTAAATACCATTATCCGTCGGTATTTTTAACATTGCGTTTCGCACCAAAAGATGTTTGATTCCACCAACCCTTTTGATAACGACCATAGAACTCATTCATTTGATTGGCCGCAGAACTTGTAATTGGTGCATCAATGAACTTTGGTGCTTTATCGGCAGCATAAATTTCAACATCCCCAGTTTGTGCGTTAAGAACAGCAGTCTTAAATTCGTTGAACTTCATGCGCCCTGACACACCATATTCACGATACAGTGTTTGCACATAGTAAGGTTTACCTTTATCATCAATCTCTAAATTCATGCGCCCAGTACTAGCATAAGTTGGTGCCTTAGCATAAATTTTACGTGCGGCATCATCGTTCAAATAAGCCGATGTTGTATATTTCAAAGGTTCTTTCACAAACTTAGGTTGTGCATTAACATCTGTCGCACTAATGATGAAATAACCAGGAACTGATTTGTTTT
>AEMJ01000422.1 GCA_000166735.2 Leuconostoc inhae KCTC 3774
TGTTTGACGCATAATGAATTTCTCCTAAATTTTGTATGATATAGTGATTAAGCTAACCGATAATAACTGTTTCTTCTGGGTATTGATAAGGTGCGTGATCGGCATGTACGTTTAGAATTGAAAACATGACAGTATAGACACCCACACGACCAATGAACATCGTTAACATGATAACACATTGTCCAAAAACATTTTAAATGTGGCGTGAGACCGAGTGTCAATCCGGCTGTTGCGAAGGCACTGACAACTT
>AEMJ01000421.1 GCA_000166735.2 Leuconostoc inhae KCTC 3774
GTCGGCACTGTCGTGTCTTTGGCCGGTGCCTCAACTGGTTTGTCTACTGTTGGCACTGTTGCCGTGTCTTTGGCCGGTGTCTCAACTGGTTTGTCTGTAACTGGTTCTACCGACTTTTCCACCACTTGTGGTGCTGTTTTATCTACAACTGTTGGTGATGGGTTGGGTTGATTTTTTGTAGAATCTTCTTTAACAGCCATTGTCGTGCTATTTGTATCTATTGTATCAGCACGACTATCAGATATTGTAGCGCCGAATATGGCTAAAGAAAAGATTCCAGCTGTCACCAGTATTTTCCCTGATTTATACAATTTCTTGCGTTCACATACTAATCTTTCATTCCTCATTCCATTGCCACCATTCTTCCCTTTTCTGATGCTGTTCTTTAAAATTCCATTACATTTTTTAGGAATTTTACCTACTTGTAAAAGTTATTAACCTTTACCATGTCATTCTACAACGCATACTGTGCAGTTTTTCACTTTATTCAATATTGATTATCCAATAATGAATAAGTCGAAATTATGTCAAAATGCAGGATAATAATTAATTGTTATATTTTTTACAAACAGAAAGGAAATACTATGCAAAAAGATGTCACTTTCAATTTAATCAAGGAACGGCGTAAGATCAAAAATATCTCACAAAGTGAATTAGGTAGGATAATCGGTTCACAGGCAATGGTTTCAAGAATAGAAAACGGTCAGATACTACCAAACCTTCAAACCATTCATCTTATTTGTAAAACATTGGATCTTACAGTCGAAGAATATTTTTACACATATTATAAAATTGGCACAGATATGACTGATTTTAGAAATGATCTCGATGAAAAATACATGTCTACTGATACGACAGCTTTAGAACAGCAATATTCAGACATAAAAGCAACCAACATGCTAACACTTAAACATAAGCACCAAATGCTTATGATACAAGCAACCATCTATCATAAGGCATTCAAGTTAGCATCATTAAATGATCAAAATTTCCTTTTAAAATATTTTGATCAAATCATGAGATGGCAACTCTATGATATTTATTTATTAGAATGTACATTAAATATGATGCCTTCTGAAAAAATAAAACCATACATTTCTGATATTTTAGTGCAATACATAAGAACAGAAAATAAAGTGTATGCGAATGATATCATTCTGACATTAATTGTCAAATATTTAGAAAGCAGTATTGTGCAAAAAAAGATGTGATTACTGATTGGATACTTTTAAAATTAGAAGACTTAAAAATCAGAGAAAATTCAAATTCCAAAATATGGTTTTTGTTTTTAATTGCACTATATCAGCATGATACAAAAAAATAAATCAAGCATACACCGTCACAGACTATTTAAACGCCCCTTATCTTAAAAAAAATTCAATCTCATTCAATCGATTTACTTGAAATAACACTACTGATAATTTTTTGATATCTCAATATTAAAATGATGATTTATTCATTTTTATCATTTCATATAAAAAATATAATAAGCTTTAAATGTGAAAGCCCTAAAATATTATTAAATATTTTAGGGCTTTCGTATTGATATATATTTGATATTAATCACTTAACAGTCTCAAATCAAAAAATAACAATCATATTAATGATTGTTATTGAAAAATAAAGATTATTTTAACACATATTTCAGATGTATATCGCGTTACTGTGATATACATCGTCACGGTATCGCGCTTTACCGCCACTTCGCTGAGATAAGTCACGGTATCGCGCTCAAGCGCTTACTCGTGCTTTACATCATCTAGTAAATCGCGTTCTTTGTTGGTGAGTTGGCGTTTTTCTAGTAAATCAGGGCGGCGTTGCCATGTTCTTCGTAACGACTCTTTTAGTCGCCATTCAGCGATTTTTGCATGATTACCACTCATCAGTACATCAGGTACTTTACGGCCACGAAATTCTGCTGGTCGCGTATACTGAGGGAACTCTAACAGATCATTTTGAAATGAGTCTTCATCAGCACTGACATTATTACCCAATACATCAGGTAAAAAGCGTGCTGTAGCATCAATAATAACCATTGCGCCAAGTTCACCACCAGTCAAAACATAATCGCCTAACGATATTTCATCATCAACTAATTCACGAATACGCTCATCGTAACCTTCGTAGTGTCCCGCAATAAATGTCAAATGTTCTTTTTGGGCTAACTCTTCGGCTACATGGTGATCGAATTTACGACCTGCTGGGTCAAGCAATACGACATGCCCTTTGTCACCAGCTTGTTTTTCAACAGCAGCCATTGCATCAAAAATTGGTTGTGCCATAAGTAGCATACCCGCACCGCCACCAAACGGATAGTCATCAACATTGTTATGCTTGTTTTCAGTATAATCACGAAAATCTGTCACATGAAAATCTAAGGCACCTTTATCAATCGCTTTACCTAAGATTGACTGTTTTAATGGTGTAAACATATCAGGAAATAAACTTAAAACATCAATTCGCATTAATCCAGCAGTCCTTCCAGTGCATCAATGGTGACTAATTTACCAGCAACATCGACGTTTTTGACAACATCATCAATCATCGGAATCAACGCATCCGACTGGCCATCACGTGATACAACCCAGACATCATTTGCCCCAGTTTCCATGATTTCAGAAATAACACCAATGTCATTATCTTCCAAATCAATTACCCGGCAACCAATGATTTCGTTATAATAATATTCATCATCACCTAGCGCTTCACGTGCACCACCAATAACATAGATATCATGTGTTTTATACTTTTCAATTTCATTGATGTTTGTCACACCTTCAAAAAGAACCAACCACATATTTTTATGCATACGAGAATCCTGTACTTTAACAGGTACAAAACCTTGCTTCGTATCAATTTGCAATTCTGCGCCTTTTTTAAAACGATCGGCCGCAAAATCTGTAATTGCCATGATTTTTACTTCACCACGGATACCATGCGTATTAACAATCGTGCCAACTTTAAAATAATTTTCTGTATTTGTCATAATGTTATTATATCAGATTTTTCAGTCAGCTTACTAGCCATCATGGCTTGATCTAATTGCCTTAACTTTTGTTTCATCTCTGACCCATAACGGTATTGACCAACACCACCACTTTTAGGTAAGATACGATGACATGCATTAATAATTGTCAAAGGATTTTTCCCAACGGCTGACGCTACTGCGCGAATCGCGGTTGGATGATTGGCACGAATGGCCAGTTCCCCATACGTTAGGGTTTCATTCGGTAGCATCTCATGCATGGCAGTCCATACATCACGTTGAAATGGTGTCCCTTTCAAATAATTAATTTTTAACTGTGAAAAATCACTTGCCCTACCAGTCACATAGCGTTGAAAATCAATTATTTCGATTAACGTCGCTCGCATGACTTGTTCATTTGGATAGAACAAATGAAATTCTTTCACACCATCAATAGCGAGACTCACAAATACAAGCGCATCATCTTGTTTAAAAATTGTCAATTGCCTATCCAAAAAATGCCATTGTGTCATAAATTATCATATTTTATTTACTCCTATTATTTAATCATAGTAGTCATCTAAAAATTGTGAAAAATAAGGTAAGGCTAGACTAATTAATCCTCTTTCTGGTTAATTTCATTATACTACACTTTTTTACCATCATTAATTCCTACTACTTGTGATAACCTTCCAGTAATTTCTTTTCTGTTTTATGATCGATTATAGTAAATTGCCATCATCTATAAAGATAATCAAAAAAACCTAATTGATAGCTATCAATTAGGTTTTAAATCATACTGCTTTTTTGAAGAATCCATAGACTACGCCAGAAACAACAGCCCCAATTGCTATAAAGAACAAGTATAGCAATGGTGAACTTGTCAAGGCAATCACGAAGATACCACCATGTGGTGCTAATAGTTTAATGCCAGCAAAGCCAACTAACCCACCAGACAAAACTGATCCAACCATGAAACTCGGAATTGCACGTACTGGATCTGCTGCAGCAAACGGAATGGCGCCTTCTGTAATGAAGGATAGTCCCATAACTATGTTAGTTAATCCTGCTTGTCGTTCTTGTTGATCAAACTTATGTTTAAACAATAATGTTGCTACAAAGACTGCCAATGGTGGTACCATGCCGCCAGCCATAACAGCTGCCATAATCACCGATCCACCACTTGCAACTGTTGCAGCTAAAGTGCCTGTACCAAAGACATAGGCTGCTTTGTTGATTGGGCCTCCCATGTCAATTGACATCATACCGCCAAGTATCGCACCTAATAGTACAGCATTAGTGCCATCCAAACCAGATAAGAAATTATTCAAACCTGTGTTAATCGCTGACATTGGAATATTAATGAGTAGCATCGCAAAACCAGTTAATAGGACACCTAATACTGGATAAAACAAAATTGATTTAATACCATCTAATGACTTAGGCAGTTTTTGAAATAGCTTTTTGAGTAACAACATAATGCCACCGGCTAGGAAACCACCGACTAGGGCACCTAAAAATCCTGATGGAATCGGTGCATGGTTAGCATTTAGCCCGACGTTGTAAAGGTTGTACCCATTTGCAGATAAGGCACCAGCTACGAATCCGGCTACTAAACCTGGCTTTTCAGCAATTGAATAGGCAATATATCCCGCCAAAACTGGTAACATGAAACCAAATGCAGCCCCTCCAATTTGTTTAAAAAACGCAGCAATTGGATGATAAGTTCCCAAGCTTGACAATGCACTGTTTGGTACACCTAAACTTTGGTCAATTAAGAAGGCAAACGCAATTGCAATACCACCACCGATAACAAATGGTAGCATACTCGATACGCCACTCATGAGATGGCGATAAAATGCCTTTCCAATTGATTGTGGTGCTTCTGTTGATTGTTGCCTTGGTTCATTACTATGATAAATAGGCGCTGTTTGACGAAGTGCTAAGTCGATTAATTCATCTGGCTTACGGATGCCATCGGCTACTGGTCGATTAATTAATGGTTTACCATCAAAACGTGCCATATCAACTTTTTTATCGGCAGCTATAATCACCCCTTGCGCGTGTGCAATATCTGCATCTGTTAGTTTGTTCCCCACACCACTAGCACCGTTTGTTTCAACTTTAATGCGGATACCCAGCTTTTCAGCATGTTTTTTCAACGCTTCTTCAGCCATATAAGTATGCGCAATACCAGTTGTACATGCTGTGACAGCAACAAGGTAAGGTGCATCATCATCAACTACCACTTCAGTTGATTCTGATTCTTGTGCTGTAAACAGACTAACCACTTTAGCTGGTGTTTCTGCCTGTTTTAATTTATCCATAAAGCCATCTTGCAACAAATAACGTGATAGGCTGGCTAGTGCTTCCAAGTGTGTGTTATTTGCATTGGCCGGCACTGCTATCATAAACAATAAATGAACGGGTTGACCATCCATGGCATCATAATCAACACCATTTTTTGATCGCGCAAACGCCACCGTAGGTTGCTTAACTGCATTATTTTTAGCATGTGGCATCGCAATACCATCACCTAAACCAGTCGTTGTCTGCGCTTCACGTGCCAAAATACCTTTTAAAAATTCTTGCTTATCCGTAATGCGATCGGCGGCATAAAGTTGATCGATCATTTCGTCAAAAGCTGCTTGTTTTGTTGTGGCTTTTAAATCTAAAAGCATCACATCTGGTAATAACAATTCACTTATTTTCATGACGTTTCCTCATATTATCAAATAGTTGTAATAATAACTTGTTGATAAATTTCCTCAATTTTTTGTTTTGTTGCTATATCATTACTAAAGGCTGTTGCAGTACCACTAGCGACAGCAATTTTAAAACTTTCTAACACATCCTCTGATTGTAACCATGTACCGATAAAACCAGCAATCATTGAATCACCAGCACCGGCTGAATTTTGAACTTGACCTTTAATTGGTTTTGCAAAATATTGTGTCTGCTGCGTGAAAAGTAGCGCACCCTCACCAGCAAGTGACACAATCGCATGTTGTGCACCATCTACTATCAATTGTCTTCCCCATCGTAGGAGATCCGCTTGCGTGGCTAAATCAGTATCATAAAGCTGTGCTAATTCCCTACGATTTGGTTTTACTAGCAATGGTCGGTCGGCCAAAGCCGTTTTTAACTGTTGTCCAGTCGTATCAATGACAAATCGTGCCCCACATAATTGAATTTTATGTAACATTTGTTGATAAACATGACTATCTAAACGCTTAGGCACGCTACCTGAAAGAACAACAACGTCGTCATGTGTTAAACAATCAAATTTTTGGAAGAATATTGCTAATTCTTGCGCCGTAATCGCCGGTCCAGTCGCATTAATTTCCGTTTCATTAGTAGCCTTTATTTTTAAATTGATACGCGTGTTACCAGCTATTTGCGTAAAATCTTGCGTTAAATGTGTGTCACGTAAGGTATTTTGTAAATGTTGACCGGTAAACCCACCTAGAAATCCCCAAGCTGTATTATCAATAGCTAACTGACCGAGCAGTCGGCTCACATTAATGCCTTTACCACCTGGAA
This sequence comes from Leuconostoc inhae KCTC 3774, assembly GCA_000166735.2. GTDB lineage: Bacteria > Bacillota > Bacilli > Lactobacillales > Lactobacillaceae > Leuconostoc > Leuconostoc gasicomitatum. The sequence goes on from AEMJ01000421.1 coordinate 6,509, forward strand.
AAATAGTTTCTGAATCAGCGCGATTTGTTTCACCTAATGTTAATGTTTTCAAACGTGTTATAAAATCCAATGATGGATTCAAAGTGACCGTATAAATCATAATTTTCCCCCTTCTATACTACTAACACTTTCATGACTTTCTTAAGTTCATCACGTTGCTTTGACACTAAATTAGTCGTGACCAAGACAACTTCTTCCAATGTCACTGCCTTAGCAAATGAAGCAACGCCAATTTTACTCGCATCAGCCAAGACATAACTCACATGAGAACGCTCAACAACAGCGCGTTTGACAGCAGCTTCTTCCAAGTCCGGTGTTGTTAGTCCAAACTCAACAGATATGCCATCAGCACCAACAAAACTGACATCAAATACCATATTTTTAATTTGCTCAACTGCAGCGGCACCTATGACGGCATCCGTCGTTTGTTTTACTTGCCCACCAATGATCAAAACGGGTATCATCAAGTCTGATAGATTAGCTGCATGATGAACGGAGTTTGTGACAACGGTAATCGCGGGCTTCTTATCCGCTAAATAAGCAATAACTTCACCAGTTGTTGACCCAGCGTCTAAAAAATTGTTTCGCCACCTTGCAACTGCTGCACCGCTCGTTTCGCAATTTTTTGTTTATCAGCTTGATAAATCGGTCTGCGTTCACTAACTGTCGATGATTTTTTGTTCTGAGCAATAAACTCAACACCACCATGAACACGTTTTACTAGCCCTTTATCGGTTAACAACGCTAGATCGCGCCGTATGGTTGAAATCGATGTTTGCGTGACCCCTTTTAGTTCCTGAAGGGAAATAAACTGATGCTTTTGAATTACAGCTAACAATCTTTCCTGTCTTTCTTCTACAATCATTATCTTCCTCACTTAAATGTAAGCGCTTTCTTTATAAGATTATAATACCTTCTTTTAAATTTATTTGCAACATTTTTATACCATTTTTGTTCAAAAAGCGTCAAAAAACAGTAATCGCTATTTTGATTACTGTTTTTACTATTCCCAATGCGCTTTTTCAAAATGATCATTTTGCCCAAAAAGTTGGTAGCCTGCATGTTCTGCGACTGCTTCTGCACTAAGACGTAAGGTACCAGATGTCTTATAGGCTTTAGCAACTGCATTCAAATAGTCTACTAATTGCTCTGACCAAACCAATTGATCGTCATATCCATACTGAATCCACAAACTATCTGCTGTCTCATCATTCCATTGACTTGCACCATGATAAGGGCGATCGTCAATTAAAATACCACCAACCCCACGCGCTAAACTTTTATCATGTGTCAACGTTACACGTTTATAAAATGGGCTTTGATTATCATCCCCAAAGTATTGCGCAAGCCAAAGTAACTTGTCCTGCCAAGCACTAGGATTTTTCCATGGTGCAGTTGATAAAATGTGCAACTCATAATTTTCTGCCAATGATTTAACAGCTTCAACAGCACCAACCATTGGTGGTAAATCACGAAAAATACCGGGTATTTGATCAGGCTTTTTTACTTTTTCCGACCTCATATCAACAGCATTTAAAATGGATAACGTATCAACTAATACATTATCCATATCTAAAAATAATTTAGGCTTCTTAACCATTTATCTTCTCCATTACTATCAGAATTAAAGAAAGCGCTTCCATATTTGGATAGTTTCATTATAGCCGATGTGAGATTAATTGGCAAAATTGTTTTACAAATCTATTAACATCACTTTAACAACAGAAAAAAGACAACTGTCATCAATAATTATGACAGTTGTCTTTTTAATTGATTATACTAATGCTAACAAATCAGCTTTTTTGCTGATGAAGCAAATTCAATGCCCTTAGCATTCAAATATGCTTTAAGTTCAGCAACAGTGTTTTTTCTGTTGGCTTTGCTACTGATGCAGCAGGCTTAGCAGCAGCTGGTTTCTTACCAGACTTTGATTCAGTATGCTTTGCCAAGATACCTGCATTGCTCAACAAATTGCGAACAGTTTCTGATGGTTGTGCACCATTGCTCAACCATGACAAAATCTTTTCTTCGTCTAACTTAATTTCTGCAGGTTGTGTAATTGGGTTGTATGTACCAACTGTTTCGATGAAACGGCCATCACGAGGTGAGCGTGAATCAGCGATCACAACACGGTAGAAAGGACGCTTCTTGGCACCCATACGCTTCAAACGGATTTTAACTGACATATTTAATGTCCTCCAAATTTCTTTTGTGCTTTTTGCACTTTAATTTACTTATTTAGTATCCCACTAAACAGCATCTATGTCAAGTGTTTTTACTTGACACGTGTCGTCCAATCCACGTATTGCGTTAAATGACTGTCACGTCAATAAAACTTTTGCCGATTAATGCCAAAACACTTTATAAATAGCGTTAGCTTCATGTTGCAATAAAATAGAACTAAATCATGCATTAACGCCAATTGTTAAAGGATTATGCCCATTTAACTTTAAAAAGATGTTACTTATCAATCTAACTGCTGATTAATAAGAGCACAAAAAAATAATCACATCATATAGCCACTTTTGGTAAATTCTGTGCCTGATTTGATGTCATCACAATGGCTTTCTAGTTATCTTCACGCTTGGCATTAATTTCTTCACTTAATATAATCAAGTTATCTAATGCACGCCTTGCTAATCGTGAGTCGTGGGCACGATTAGCATCATTAGTGATACCACCTAATGTGTGTGGCGTATTAACATCATTAATGATGTTAATAAGTTGTTCATGCCATATGGTCAACTGTTCTTTTTGTTCATAAGTTTTCTCCTTCAAACAATTATGTTTATTTTATCATGACTAAGCCATAATTTCATGAGAATACAACATACTTTCCAAAATAGCATTTCAACACTGAGTAACTTTCTACCAGTGAATGGCACAAATCAACATTTCAAATCTTTTGATTAACTAAAGTTTAGTTTAATTTTTAGAAATATATTGTAATACAAATATTTTCATGTAAAATATTTATATAGAATATAGAAGTGAAAGGAATATGCGTACAGTTAATAACAACTCGTATGCACAAATGTAACTTATGCTCTCAGAATTTAAAACTTTTATCATGCGTGGTAATGTACTTGATTTGGCAGTTGGTGTGATTATTGGTGGTGCTTTTACCGGATTAGTTAAGTCACTGACAAACAACCTGATTGGCCCAATTCTCTCATTTTTCACTGGTGGTACATCAGATTTAGCAAGCCTAAAACTTGTTATTACAAAGGAGCTTACTTTTAAGTATGGTGCCTTCATAAACGATTTGATTAATTTCTTAATTACGGCTTTCGTTGTCTTTATATTAATTAAAGTCATCAACCGTCTCTTCCGTACAAATAAGGAAAAGGCAGTAGAAGTTAACCCCGAATTAGAAATTTTAACTGAAATTCGTGATTTATTGGAAGCTGAAAAGAAAGCCTAATGTTCGCATTTTGAAGTAAATCCGTCCAAGAAATGACCTTGTTGTTTGGACGGATTTTTTGTATAGTTATTAGGTTACTAAATTATTGGAGGTCGTCATGGTGATTATTACCGCAGGCATGATTGGCGTTGGAAAAACAACATTAACTGGTTTAATTGCTGAACATTTTGGCACAAAAGCCTTTTATGAACCAGTGGGCGACAATCCCGTACTCCCACTTTATTATTCCGACCCAAAACAGTATGGTTTTTTACTACAAATTTATTTTCTTAACCGACGTTTTGATATGATTAAAAAAGCACTAGCAGATGATAATAATGTGTTAGATCGCTCAATTTATGAAGACGCCTTATTTACATCTGAAAATCATAAAGATGGCAACATCACAGATGCTGAAATGAGTGTTTACACACAACTACTCAATAATATGATGGCTGAGTTACAAAAATTACCTAAGAAAGCCCCTGATTTACTCGTTTACGCTGAAACTGATTTTGAAACTATCTTATACCGGATTAAAAAACGCGGACGTGATTACGAACAGTTTGAAAATAATGATGCCTTACGTCAGTATTATTTCCGTATGTGGTCGGCATATCGTGATTGGTTTGACGCATATGATGCATCACCAAAAATAAAAATTGATTTACAAACATTTGATCTTGAACAAAACAAAAATCAAGAAGTGATTTTAGATCAAATTGATAAAGCATTAAAAACATACATTAAAAAANA
>AEMJ01000420.1 GCA_000166735.2 Leuconostoc inhae KCTC 3774
AAATAGCTAAGACCAAGCCAAGTGTTGCACCGCCACCACCCATGTAAACAAAGAAATCCATGAATGGTTGTGTCACAATATGAGGCATAGTTGCATTAGGATTGTTTTTGATAAATTTTTTAAATTTTCACCCATCAGTGCTAACCAGATTGGGCTCATAATTGCACCAGTGATATTACCACCATGAATACCAATGAACCATAGTAACGAGGTAATAATACTAACAATAATTGCACCTGCTAACGAACCACCAAAAGCACCTAAGGGTCGTCCAAGTAGTACTTGAAGTACTTGATGTATATTTTCAAATGACGTCATTTTGAAGCCAGCGTATATGAGTCCCCAAAATATTAAGATGACAGCGCCGGGAATTAAAGCTGCGAAGGAATTAGCTACAGCTGGTGGTACACCGTCAGGCATTTTGATTTGAATGTTTCTTTTGACAAACCAGTTAAAAATAGCTGTGCTAATTAAAGCAACAAGAATTGCACCAAATAGTCCAGATGCGCCTAAGTAGGCATATGAAATTCCTGTTTGAGGCGTGCTACCTGCGCTCATTAAATCAGGGGTCACCAAGAAAAAGCTAGCTAGTGATAAAATACCAGCCGATAAAGCGTCGGTGCCATGTGATTCAGCATAACGATAGGCAATACCGAAAGCCGCTACTAATCCCATTAACTCCAAAACTAGAAATTAATGAATTTT
>AEMJ01000419.1 GCA_000166735.2 Leuconostoc inhae KCTC 3774
CCAGATCATTTTGATATTAGTAAAATACCACTTGATGATTCAAAAACTTTGGCTTTATATGCTAAAGGCGATACGAACGGTGTCTTTCAGTTTGAATCTTCAGGTATTAAAAACGTGTTGCGCCAATTAAAACCAACAACTTTTGAACATATTGTGGCGGTTAATGCGTTGTATCGACCAGGGCCAAGTCGTAATATTCAATCGTTTATTCAGCGACGCCACGGTCACGAAAAAGTCACGATACTTGATTCAAGTCTTAAAACAATTTTGGCGCCAACTTTTGGCATTATTGTCTACCAAGAGCAAGTCATGCTAGTTGCAGAAACTTTTGCAGGCTTCACCTTAGGTGAAGCTGACCTTTTGCGAAGTGCTATGTCAAAGAAAAAATAGAAAAAATGACAGCGATGCACGAGAAATTTGTGCAAGGGGCAATTGATTTGGGCCATGATGGTGAACAAGCTGAGCAGATTTTTGCTTATATAGATGAGTTTGCAAATTACGGCTTTAACAGGTCACATGCTGTTGCATACAGCAAATTGTCTTTTGAATTAGCCTATATGAAAGCACATTATCCAGTTGCTTTTTTTACAGCATTATTGAATGCTAATCTTGGGTCACCTGAAAAAATAAGAAGTTATATTATGGAAGCAAAGTTACGTAATATAGAAGTTAGTCCACCGAATATCAACCAATCACAACGTTTTTGGACAGCAGATGATCAAAAATTGCAGATGGGTTTAACTAATATTCGAGGGGTGCGAACTGATTTTGTGTCTGCTGTATTAGCAGAAAGACAAGAGAATGGACATTTCAAATCGATTCAATCGTTTATTCGTCGTTTACCCGATAAATTGCGTAAGCAAGATACTTTGATACAACTTGTTTATGCTGGGGCGTTAGATGCATTTGGTTATAATCGATCAGAATTAATAACTGCTTTAGCCGATTTAATTGAGGCAGCTGGTTTTGGTGACTTTATTTTAAGTGAAACAAAAATAAAGAAAAGTGATGATTTTACGCTGACTGATAAGTTAGCACATGAAAAAGAAGCAATAGGGGTTAATTTATCAGGACATCCTTTGGATACTTACTCAGCATTAATTATCAGTAAAAAATTCGAACAAATTGCCGATATGATAAAAAAGATCAAAAATAAAAACCATAGTGATTATTGATAGTATTCGTAAAACGCGTACAAAAAAAGGTGAAGAAATGGCGTTTATGACTGTTTCTGATATAACCGGAACAATTGGTATAACAGTGTTTAGTCAGGTGTTGACTAAAACAAGTGATCTATTGAAAACAGGGACAATTATCGAAATTACTGGAAAAATAGATAGTTATAATGGCAAACTATCAATTATTGCAAATCAAATACATCATGCGCCTGATTTAGAACCATTGGAAAATGTATCTGGTACTTGGTTTTTACAATTTGATAATGACCATGATACGGTTGAAAATCGTCATGACGTGATTGAAATACTAAAAAAACATCATGGTGATAACCCGGTTGTGATATATTGGCAAAATACGGAACAAAAGCAAACGCTAGATTCAAAATTTTGGATGAGTGATGAAACCGGTATCATTGTTGAATTATCAACTTTATTAGGCTATAAAAATGTTGTGTTCAGAAGAAGCCAATAATATTATGCCTTGTGTAAACACTTAATAATGTATAAAATAGAGTTTGGGTAGAGTTGCACAAGCAACAACCAAGATAACTAAGGAGCTATTTAACCATGAAAAAGACGAAAATCGTCTCAACACTTGGTCCGTCATCATCTGATGTCGAAACAATCGTAAAGTTAATCCAAGCGGGTGCTAACGTATTCCGTTTTAACTTCTCACACGGCGATCACGAAGAACATTTGGGTCGTATGAATGCAGTTCACGAAGCTGAAAAAATTACTGGTAAAACAGCTGGTATTTTGTTGGATACAAAGGGTGCAGAAATCCGTACAACAAAACAAGCTGATGGTAAAATTGAATTCCATACAGGCGATACATTACGTATTGCAATGGATGAAAATCTTGAAGGCACAAAGGACAAGATTGCTGTTACTTATGCCGGCTTATTTGATGATGTAAATGTTGGCGGACAAGTTTTGTTCGATGACGGTTTGCTTGGCACAACAGTTCTTGAAAAAGACATGGCTAATCGCGAGCTTGTTGTTCGTATAGATAACGATGGTATTTTAGGTTCACGTAAGGGTGTTAACGCACCTGGTGTTGCAATTAATTTACCTGGTATCACTGAAAAAGACGCTGACGATATTCGTTTTGGTTTGGATCATGAGATTAATTATATCGCCGCTTCATTTGTTCGTAAGCCTGAAGATGTACTTGAAATTCGTGCATTATTGAAGGAAAAGAACATGGAACACGTGCAAATTATTCCTAAGATTGAATCTCAAGAAGGTATCGACAATCTTGATGCTATTCTGGAAGTTTCAGATGCATTGATGGTACCACGTGGTGACATGGGTGTTGAAATTCCTGCGGAAAATGTGCCTTTGGTTCAAAAAGACATGATTCGTAAGATGAATAAATTTGGTTTGCCTGTTATTACAGCAACACAAATGCTTGATTCAATGGAAGAAAATCCACGTCCTACACGTGCCGAAGCTTCCGATGTTGCTAATGCTGTATTCGATGGTACGGATGCAACAATGCTATCTGGTGAATCAGCTAATGGTGATTACCCAGTTGAATCAGTTGCTACAATGGCTGCAATTAACGAAAAAGCTGAAACTTCATTACGTGAAAATGGTCGTCATCAAGAAATTTTGTTTGACGAATCTAGTGCAACTGAGTCTGTAGCGTCTGCTGTGACTCGTATTTCACGCAGCGTTAATGCTAAAGCTGTTGTTGTATCAACAAACTCAGGCTATACAGCACGCATGGTTTCAAAGCACCGTCCTGATGTCAATGTGTTGGCAATCACATATTCAGAGCGTGTACAACGTGGTTTGACTTTGAACTATGGTGTTGTACCTGTTGTCTATGAGGCACCATCAACAATTGATGAAATGATTGCCTTGGCTAAGACAGCTGTTAAGGAACAAGGTTTGGCTAACTCAGGTGATACAATTGTTATCGCAGCTGGCGTACCAATGTCACAATCTGGTACAACAAACATGATTACTGTTCAAACAGTATAAATCACATAAGTTATAAAAAATACTGTGTAGGCTTAATAAGCATATATTGGTTTAATAAAACAAAAAGCGATAGTTTCAGCTGAAACTATCGCTTTTTGTTTCAATTTAAAAAACAGTAGATGTTATAAAACCTATCATAATCAAACCGTTATAATTGGTCTACCTGTTATGATTATAACAACAATATATAGAGGAGTTTTTTATGAATACAGGTGATTTGGCTTGGGTTTTAATATCTTCAGCATTGGTGTGGTTAATGACACCAGGATTAGCACTTTTTTATGGTGGCTTAGGTGAAAAACGTAATCTTCTCCATACAATGTTTGTACCAGTTCTGATAATTGGTATTGCCACGTTAGTCTGGTTTGTTGTGGGATATTCGTTAGCTTTTGGGGGATCGGGTAGCGTAATAGGTAATTTGAACCATTTGTTTATGACTAACGTATCATTTACCAAGTCAACTAAAGATTTAACAATTCCAGATGGTGCTTTTGCTTTATTTCAAGGTATGTTCCCGATTATTACAGCCGCAATTATCACTGGGTCTGTTATTGGTCGTGTGCGCATTAAAGCGATGATTGTATTCATTACATTATGGCTGATTTTCATTTATTCACCCTTGGCACATATGGTCTGGGGTGGTGGCTTGCTAGCACAATTAGGTGCAATCGATTTTGCTGGTGGTACAGTAGTTCATATTTCAAGTGGTGTAACTGGCTTAGTGCTAGCGTTAATGATTGGTCATCGGCATCATGACAAACATATTCCTGTTAGACCATCTTATGTTTTAATTGGTGGTGCATTACTTTGGGTCGGCTGGTTTGGATTTAACTCAGGATCAGCTTTGGCGGCCAATGGCACAGCTGTATTGGCTTTAGTTAATACGTGGCTTGCTTCTGCGGTCAGTGTTTTAACTTGGGGTATAGCTGAATATAAACGCCATGGTCGCGCAACTTTGGCTGGTATTACAAGTGGTGGCGTGGCAGGCTTAGTAGCTATCACACCTGCAGCAGGCTTTGTTGCCCCTTGGGCTGCAGTAATTATGGGCTTGGTAGCTGGATTTATTGGCTTTGCTGGCATTACGTTTGTAAAAAATAGTTTTGGCTATGATGATACATTAGATGCTTTTGGTATTCATGGCATTGGTGGTGCAGTGGGTGCAATTTTGACAGCTGTGTTTGCTGATAAAAGTATTGGTGGTGTGGCCGGAGTTATCAATGGTGACGTATCCTTGCTTTGGAAACAATTTGTCGCAATTTTGTTTACTATAGCTTTTGCAGCAATTGGGACATTTATTTTAGCAAAAATTACTGAGTTTATTGCAGCACCTCTTCGGTTGACGGCATCTGAAGAGGCACAGGGATATGATAGTATTCTTCATGATTTAACACTTGAATGATGGGCATTAGCCCTTTTTTGTGTTAAAATTAAAAGAAAACATATAAAGGGGATCTGTCATTTGTCAATACAAATACAGCAAATTTTTACATTTGAAAATGCAGAACAACAAGCAAAATTAATTGGTGTTAATGATAATTTTCTGCGTCTAATAGAAGAAGGTTTGGCAGTCAAGTTACATGCACGTGGCGATCAAATGACTATTAACGGTGATGAAGATAAAGTAGCGCTAGCTAATGCTGTAGTGCATGAATTAACTAGTTTAATCAAACATCAAATTAATATTTCACCAACCGATGTTGTTAGTGCCGTCACAATGGCACAGCGTGGGACATTGGACTATTTTAGTGATTTGTACTCTGAAACATTGATCAAAGACAACAAAGGACGTGCAGTACGCGTTAAAAATTTTGGGCAACGACAATATGTACAGGCTATACGAAAGAGCGATATCACGTTTGGTATTGGTCCGGCAGGAACAGGAAAAACCTATCTAGCAGTTGTGATGGCAATTGCTTCCCTCAAACGCGGTGAAGTGGAACGTATTATTATTACACGTCCTGCTGTTGAAGCTGGTGAATCACTCGGATTTTTGCCCGGCGATTTGAAAGAAAAAGTCGATCCATATTTGCGTCCTATTTATGACGCCATGAATGGCATCATTGGTGCAGAACATACACAGCGTCTAATGGATCGTGGTGTGATCGAAATTGCACCTTTAGCTTATATGCGTGGTCGTACATTAGACGATGCTTTTATTATTTTGGATGAGGCACAAAATACCACAAACCAACAAATGAAAATGTTTTTAACGCGTCTAGGGTTTGGCTCAAAAATGATTGTTAACGGTGACATTTCTCAAATAGATTTACCGCGTGGTGCACAGTCTGGATTGATTTCAGCACAACACATTTTAAAAGATGTTAACCGTATCATGTTTATCAATTTTAGTAGTGCTGATGTTGTACGTCATCCAGTGGTTGGTTTGATAGTTAATGCGTATGAAGCAGCAGAGACCAAATTGGCAGCATTAAAAAAGGAGCAAAATGCTAATGGATTTAGCAATAATTGATCAGACAAAAAATAGTGTGACACAATACCACAAAGATTTAGTTTATATGATTTTGAATTTTGCTGGAACAACTTTAGAACTACCAGATAACACAGAAATGTCAGTGACATTTGTTAATAGTGATGAAATTCAGCGTTATAATCGCGAGTACCGTGGCGTAGATAAACCAACCGATGTTATTAGCTTCGCATTAGAAGAAGGGGATGACACATTTGACTTATCTCCTGAAGGTGATTGGGCAGATGATATTCCTAAAAATATTGGCGATATTTTAGTGTCTGTTGACATTATTGCCTCACAAGCTGATTATTTAGGTCATAGTTATGAACGTGAACTTGGTTTTTTGGTTGTTCATGGCTTTTTGCATTTAAACGGCTATGATCACATGTTAGGTGACGCTGAAGAAAAAGAAATGTTTGATTTACAACGAAAGATTTTGGATGATTATGGCCTCAAGAGATAACGAACGAACAGAACTAGAAGGCTTACCAGATCATGAAAAACGACAAACAGTACGTAATGGTAGTTTTTTTAAAGCGTTGCGTAACTCACTGAACGGTATATGGCTGATTTTAGTCCGTGAACGAAACATGCGAATTCACGTCGTTCTAGCTTTTCTGATTTTAGTTGCAGGTCTACATTACGGTTTATACCGTGCAGATTGGTTATGGGTTACAATGGCTATTTTTATTGTGATTTTTAGTGAATTTTTAAACACAATTATTGAAGCTGTGGTAGACTTAGTTGTTGAGAAAAAATATCATCCCCTTGCTAAACTGGCCAAAGATGTTGCAGCTGGTGCAGTACTGGTAGCTGTAGGTGTTGAAATCATTATTTTATTGATTATTTTTCAACCATACGTATGGCGTCAGTTTGGTATTGTAACTAATTTTTCGGATTTATTACATCGATTTCAGTAATAAACCATGATATGAGTGATATATGTATATCATATTAGAATATAACGTTGGGCAATGTGCTCGAGTGTATAACAGGAGAAAGTCGACCTAGGCGTCGCATTTATTTATGACAGAAGCACCGTTTAAATCAGGATTTGTGACCATCATTGGCCGACCAAACGTTGGGAAATCAACATTACTTAATCGCATTGTTGGCGAAAAAATTGCGATAATGTCAGATAAGGCACAGACAACACGTAATAAAATACAAGGTATATATACGACAGATTCAGCACAAGTTGTATTTATCGATACACCTGGCATACATAAACCACAAAACTCATTAGGTGATTTTATGGTCAAATCAGCTTTCTCTGCTCTACATGGTGCAGATGCGATTTGGTTTGTTGTGGATGCTTCAATGCCACGTGGCCGTGGTGATGATTTTATCATTAATCGATTAAAAGAAATTAAGAACACAGCAATCTATTTATTAATTAATAAAGTGGACTTACTAGCCCCTAAAGATTTATTAAATGTTATTGCGAGTTATCAAGAAGATGCGCCAGAGTGGGCAGAAGTATTTCCAATTTCAGCACGTGAAGGTGATAATGTATCCGAATTACTAGACAATGTTGTTGCTGGCCTTGATGAAGGACCACAATATTTCGATGCTGATCAACTAACAGATCATCCTGAACGTTTTGTCATTGGCGAACTGATTCGTGAAAAAGTATTACAATTAACAAGACAAGAAGTACCGCATTCAGTTGCTGTTGTTATTGATAAAATTTCACGTGAGAGCGAAGAAAAGATCCATATTCAAGCTTCTATTGTTGTTGAACGGCCAACACAAAAAATATTATTATCGGTAAACAAGGGACAATGATTAAAGAAATTGGGACACGAGCACGCAAAGATATTGAACGCTTGATGGGAGATAAAGTATTTCTTGAGACATGGGTTAAGGTTGAGCCTCGTTGGCGTGAGCGGCCGCAAGCATTACAAACATTGGGATATAGTGAAGATGACTATTAACAGTAATTAATCAAAAGTAGTATTTTTTATACATTCATGAAGGTGATCGATGTCAATAATCAAAGGTATTGTGTTGTACACAAGACAATATAAAGATAATGATTTATTAGTTCGTATGCTCACAGAAACACGTGGGTTACGAACTTTTTTGGCGCGTGGTGCAAAAAAGCAAAAATCTCATTTAAGTGCAGCTATGCAGCCGTATACGGTAGTTACATTTGAAGGTGCTTTTGCAAAAAGAACTGTCGGTCTAGGTTATATTAATGATATCCAGCAGGCTACATATCATAGGCGACTTGTTGATGATATTGAGGCAAATGCCTATGCTGCTTTGATTGCTAGTCTTATTGATGAAACATTTGAAGAAGGTGAGGTCATTACCCGATGGTATAATCAATTATTATTGGCACTTTTAAAACTTGATGAAGGATTGGATCCCCAAATTATTGCTAATATTTTTGAAATTCAATTATTAGTACCTTTAGGGGTGGCACCAAATTGGCGAGCTGATCCAATTAGTGGGCAAACGACAGGCCGTTTTGATTATTCTGAAAAATACAATGGTATTATTGCAGAAAATCATTATGAACTAGATGAGCATCGGTTAATGATAGATCAAAAAACAATGTTTTATTTGAGACAATTTAGTGTGATAGATTTGAGGCAAATTCATCAAATTAAAATTTCAACGACTACAAAACGAGGGTTACAACGGGTCATTGACTATATTTATGATAATCAATTGGGCTTAAAACCTCGTGCTAAAAAATTTATTGAACAAATGCATGCGTGGCAAAGCACATTGAAAAATTTTAGACAAAAAAAGAAGGTACATCATGACCATAAAAAAAATTTTGGTGCTCCATACGGGCGGCACAATTTCAATGCATGAAGATCAAGACGGTGATGTTGAAACTGGATTAGACAATCCCTTGATTGATGTCAAAATGGCACTGCCCAATGTTGATTTAACAGTTGAAAGTATTTTTAATTTACCAAGTGAACACATTGGACCAGAGCATATGTTGCAGCTGCAACGTCGTATTTTGACAGCAGGTAATGCGTTCGATGGAGTCGTTATTACGCATGGAACTGATACACTAGAAGAAACGTCCTTTTTTTGGATAGTACGTTATCCGTAGATTTTCCAATTGTTATGACAGGGGCAATGCGCTCTTCAAATGAATTAGGATCTGATGGTTTGTATAATTACCATTCTGCTTTACGTGTTGCATCTAATGAAAATTCGCGTAATCGTGGTGTTTTAGTGGTTATGAATGATGAAATACATGCGGCACGTTTTGTAACAAAAACGCATACAACCAATGTTGCAACGTTTGGTTCACCAATCAGTGGCACAATGGGGCTCTTAACAAAACGTCAAATTATCTTTTTCTATGATTTGCCAAAACGTCGGGTATTATCAGTGGCTCATGTACAGAAGAGCATTCCAGTTTTGAAGGCTTACGCGGGCATGGATGGGCAATTATTAGAATTATTGGCAGCGGCAAATATTGATGGTATTGTTATTGAGGCACTAGGTGCTGGCAATTTATCTAAAGAAGCAGCAATTGGTGTGCGCTACCTTTTATCACGAAATATTCCTGTTGTTATTGTATCAAGAAGTTTTAATGGCGTTGCTGAGCCAGTATATGATTATTTAGGTGGCGGTGTACAATTAGAAAGAGATGGTGTTATCTTTGCCACTAGTATTAATGGTCAAAAAGCGCGTTTAAAATTATTAATTGGTCTAGATAATCAACTTAATAATCATGATTTGCATGACTATTTGCATCAATTTTGAAAATAACAACAAATGTTTATTTTATGTGACATAGTATGCGAGACAAAGTTATCTAAAATGATATGTCAGCATGTTAACAAACGAGCATCGTTTGTTAACTGCTGACCACCTGAAAAAGAAACCTAACTAAATGAAGTGAACCTGATAACTTTCTGAACAGATTTTCTATTCTGTCCAAGTTATTAGGTTCACTTCAGTAAGGTTTCTTTTTTAAATATACATTTTTTAAGCTTTGAAGATGTTGTCATAAATGGCTTTTACAGCACGATCAGCTAAATCAGGTTGAATGCCAAGCATAATTGAAATCTCACTAGCACCTTGATTGACCATCTGTAAACTGATACCGTGTTCTTTCAAAGGGGTGACAATTTCTGTTAACGCACCAATACGATTGCGCATGCCTTCGCCAACAATCATGATAATGCCATAGCTAGGGAGCCATTTTAGTGTATCTGGTTTAATATCAGAGGCTATGTCTGCTAACATGTTGTCAACTTGCTCTTGTGATAGACTTGTTTTATCAAAAATAATTGTTAAATCATCAATTCCTGAAGGCATATGTTCATAGGAAATATTATGCCGCTTTAATATCTCTAAAATGCGTAAAGTAAAACCTACTTCTTTGTTTAGAAGGTAGCGGTGTAAGTATAAGGCCGCAAAACGATTTGAATTTGCAATACCTGTTACAGGCCGTGTTTGCTGTACTTCAGTGGGTGGTACAATAAAAGTGCCGGGAGCATCTGGTTCATTAGTATTTTTGATATTGATTCGAATGCCACCTTGAATGGCTGGAATAATAGCTTCGTCATGGAAAACAGCAAAACCAGCATAAGATAGTTCACGCATTTCATCATAAGTCATTTGCTCGATGGCAGCTGGTTGATCGATAATTGTTGGGTTAACAGCATAGATGGCGCTCACATCTGTAAAGTTTTCATACAAATCGGCACTTAATCCGCGAGCCATAATGGCACCGGTGATGTCGGAACCGCCTCGTGAAAAAGTAGCCATATCACCATTTTTTGTATAACCAAAAAGCCAGGTATAATGAGACGCTCACTTGTATTTAAGTCGAGTTTAGCAATTGATGTATAAGATTTAACATCGAATGTTGCAGAACGCGCATTATCATCTACTTGTAACCCAATTTCTTGTGGGTCAATAAAACGGGCAGGAATGCCGAGATGACTAAAGACTTTAGCGACGAGTTGTGCATTTAAATACTCACCATGTGCCGCGAAAGCAGCATAAAGATAGTCAAACGAACGGTAATGTTTTGTTGAAAGATGATCAATCTGTTCATCGATATCTGCTAGTTCATAGGCTGGCAGTTTGAAATAATCACCAATAGCATGATAACGATTTTTAATTGTTTCTATAATTTCTGTTGCATCTGTATCTTCGACGGTTGCTTTTGCATACGAAAGTAACAAGTCAGTTACTTTTGTATCATCTTTAAAACGTTTTCCTGGCGCAGATACAACAATAACTTTGCGATTCTTATCTGATTGAATGATATCAAAAACACGTTGCAATTGACGCCCGTCGGCTAAGGAAGAACCGCCAAATTTTGAGACTTTCATGCTAGTTTTCTTCTTTCATGATTGTTAGACCCATAAGATCTTGTTTGAGAATTTTGACTTGACCGAGTAGGTGTGCCCCCAGCAATGCCGATAGTAAATTATCGGTTTGTTCTTTAGCGACAATTGTCATGACTGTTGGTCCAGCGCCAGATAAATAAGTCCCCACAATGTTTAATTTGTGGGCAATCTGACGAATGATTGCCAAATGAGGAACTAGCGAAGCACGGGCATTTTCGTGAAAATGATCTTGCTCAATCAATTTGCCGACGGTTGCAAAATCATTGGCATTTAAAGCAGCGACTAGTGTATTACTAATAGCACTTGCTGCCACACTCTCATGAAATGATAAACTGTCAGGTAACGCTGATCGTGCTGCAGATGTTAGTAATTTATAATTCGGAATAAATGTCACAAAGTCAATATTTTTGGCATTTTTAATGGTGCATGGAAAACATGTGAACCATCATAATACGCGGCGACACCACCACCTAATAGTGCAGGTGCAACATTATCAGGATGGCCTTCTAACACTGTAGCATTGAGTAATAGTGTATCATTGGATAAATTCAAGTCAGACAAAATGTTGGCCATTGCTAATCCAGCAATTAGTGCAGATGACGATGATCCTAAACCTCGCGCTAGAGGAATATCAGATGTAACAATGATGTGGTGAGGTTTTATATTAGCAGATAAGGAAAGTGCTGTTTGCACGATAAAGTGTTTCTCATCATGTGGCATCGTATCTGAAAAATCATGATCAACAATCCAAGTGGCCGTTTCTTCGTGAATTTCTAATGTTAAGTAAAGTTGTAAGGCGACACCTAGTGAATCAAATCCGGGGCCGACATTTGCACTTGTTGCGGGTACTTTGATTGTTATCATGAGAATATTTTATACTCCGCGGCTAAGTTAATACCATCTGCATTACGCAGTGTGGTGCGAATGACATTTAGTTGCGCATCGCTTGCCGGATGTGTTAAGGCAACTAAACGTGCAGTACCATTAGCTGCAGGTGTTTGTTTCAAATCAGTGAAACTCATCTTTGCTGCAGCAAACATGCCCGTAACAGAGTACATAGCACCAGGGGTATCATCGACTTCAACAACGATAAACCGACGTGCAATACGTTGTGAAGGTTTAGCTAAATCAAGATCTTGGTTGAATGAATTAAAAGGATGTCCCGGTGTGTTTAAAGCTAAATCTGTCGCAACATTTGTCAAGTCACTTAAAACAGAGTTAGCTGTAGGCATTTCGCCAGCGCCAGGACCATATAACATAACTTCACCAACAGATTCACCATTGACAAGTACCGCGTTATTTTCGTTATGAACGGTAGCGAGTGGATGCGTGAAAGGCACGAGCTGTGGAGAAACTTCAATGCTAATGGCTTCTTTTGTATTACCAACCACTTGCGCCACACCGAGTAATTTAATAACATAACCGAATGCATACGCATCAGCTATGTCAGCATCGGTGACATTAGCAATGCCAGTGATTGACAAATCACCTAAAACAGGTTGTACGCCAAAAGCAAAGTTTGACAAAATAATTAACTTGTATGCGGCATCAAATCCTTCAACATCATTTGTCGGATCTGATTCTGCAAAACCTTTATTTTGAGCTAATTTCAGTGCATCAGCATAGGATAGGTTATTAGTTGCCATCTGAGTTAAAATAAAATTACTTGTACCGTTAATGATACCTGCTACACGCGAAATTTCATCGGCAGTGAAACTAGTTGATAGTGTACGGAGAATTGGGACACCACCTGCAACTGCAGCCTCAAAAAATAAATCAACACCGTTTATTTCAGCAATAGCTACTAGTTCTTGTCCACGACTTGCAATTAAATCTTTGTTTGCTGTCACAACATGTTTTTTGGCATTTAATGAGCGCTTGATCAGGTCATAGGCTTCATCTAATGTTCCCATGACTTCAACAACAATTTGGATATCTGGGTTGTCTAAAATATCTGTTGCTTGATTTGTAATAGGGAAATTTTTAACAAAACCGGTACGTTCTTTTGTCAAATTATGAATGACTGCATGTTTGACAATTAATCGAGAACCCGTGCGTTTCGTAATCTGTTCTGCATTTTCTTGTAAAATTTTAACGACGCCACGGCCAACTGTTCCTAAGCCAAAAAGGCCAATTCCAATATCCATAATCCATCCTTTTATTTGTTATTCTTATAATTCTATCATTTTTATTCATAATTATGTAGTTATTTGTTATAATTTAATAAATCAGATAAAAGGAAGTTGCACATGATGAAATACGTTTCCACACGTGGTCAAGCACCGGCAGTAACAGCAAGTCAAGCTATTTTGAATGGTATTTCACCAGATGGCGGGTTATATGTACCAGAAAAGTGGCCTGAAATATCACTTGACTGGTCGGTCTTAAAAACGCAAACTTATTCCGATTTGGCAACATTAATATTTGATGCCTTTTTTGATGATTTTAGTGTCTCTGAAATCGATTACATTATTAAGAAAGCTTATGGTAAGCAATGGGAAACTGACAATGTGGTATCATTCCACGAAGAAAACGATTTAACATACATTGAGTTATTTCATGGTCCAACCCTTGCCTTTAAAGACGTTGCTCTACAGGCACTACCACATTTAATGACTACTGCTGCAAAAAAGCAGGCTATGAGTGATAAGATTGTTATTCTCACGGCCACATCAGGAGACACAGGCACAGCTGCTATGAGTGGCTTTGGGGATGTTTCTCAGACAGAAATAATTGTTTTTTATCCAGAAGAAGGTGTCAGTGAGATTCAAAGGCAACAAATGCAAACAGAAACGGCTGATAATGCGCATGTCATTGCAATTACTGGTAATTTTGATGACGCTCAAAAGGCAGTTAAGACCTTACTTGCTGATGAATCATTAGCAAAAGATTTAAAGGCAGAAGGTCTGCGATTTTCATCTGCAAATTCGATAAATATTGGACGCCTTGTCCCACAAATTGTTTATTATATATATGCTTATGCTCAACTGATTAAAGACGAAAAAATTAAAGCTGGAGATGAAATTAACATTGTGGTGCCAACAGGTAACTTTGGCAATGTTTTGGCAGCTTACTATGCGAGTCAAATTGGATTACCCGTGAAACAGTTCATTGTCGCTTCAAACGAAAACAATGTGTTAACGGATTTCTTTACAACAGGTAAATACGATAGTAACCGTCATTTCAAAGTGACAAACGCACCGGCCATGGATATCTTGGTATCTAGTAATTTAGAACGTTTATTATATTTTGCTAGTGGTCAAAATAGTGATGAAATTCAGGCATATATGACAGCATTACAGGAAGATGGGGCCTATGTTATCAAACCTGATACACGTGCCAACTTAAACAAATTTGTTGCTGCGTTTGCAACACAAGATCAAGTATCTGAAACAATTAAAAAGATTGCCAACGCGACAAACTATACAATTGATCCTCATACAGCCGTTGGTCGTTATGCTTATGAACAAACGGCTGTGACAGGACCAACGTTGATTGCCGCAACAGCAAGTCCTTACAAGTTTTCAGAAACTGTATTACAGGCACTTAATATGGCGCCGGTGTCCGGACAAGCCGCACTTGCTCAATTATCAAAAATGACAGGAACTGAAATTCCTATTCAAATTGCAACATTATTTAATAAACCAATACGACATAAACAGGTGATAGATTCAAAACAAATTTTAGCTACCCTCAAGCATG
>AEMJ01000418.1 GCA_000166735.2 Leuconostoc inhae KCTC 3774
AAATTTTTTAAACACGAACTATTTCATTTATTATTTTTAATAATTCGTATTTATCCGGACTATTAAACTTAAAAATAACGTAAAATACGTTATAATTAGATTATTAATCGATTAGGAGAATAACATGTCATTTAAAGAACGAGATCCCGAGGTTTGGAGTGCAATTCAGCAAGAAGGTGCGCGTCAAAATCGTACGATTGAATTAATTGCTTCAGAAAACTTTGCCTCAAAAGGTGTTCGTGCGGCGCAAGGTTCTGTGTTAACTAATAAGTACGCTGAAGGATACCCGTATAAGCGATACTACGGTGGAACAGAGTATGTCGATGTTGTTGAACAACTGGCTATTGATCGATTAAAAGAACTCTTTGGTGCAGAATATGCCAACGTGCAACCACATTCAGGATCGCAGGCGAATGCTGCAGCTTATATGGCATTTTTGAAACCCGGCGACAAGATTTTAGGAATGAATTTAGATGCAGGTGGACACCTGACACATGGTGCTAAGGTGTCATTTTCAGGGAAGATGTATGATTCTTATACCTATGGATTGAATTCTGAGACAGAACGACTAGACTATGAGGCTATTGCAAAACAGGCACGAGAAGTCAAGCCACAATTAATAGTCGCTGGTGCATCTGCCTATTCACGTATCATTGATTTTACAAAGTTCCGTGAAATTGCTGATGAAGTTGGTGCTTATTTGATGGTTGATATGGCACATATTGCGGGCCTTGTTGCTGCGGGATTGCATCCAAATCCAGTCGGTATTGCTGATGTGGTAACTTCAACGACACACAAAACTTTACGTGGACCTCGTGGCGGTGTTATCTTATCACAAGAACAATATGCTAAAAAACTTAATTCCGCAATTTTCCCAGGTTCACAAGGTGGCCCTTTGGAGCACGTGATAGCC
>AEMJ01000417.1 GCA_000166735.2 Leuconostoc inhae KCTC 3774
TTAACTCAATTTATTGCTGCATTTGCGACACAAGATCAAGTTGCCGATACAATTAGCAAAATTGCTAACACGACAAACTATACCATTGATCCTCATACAGCTGTTGGTCGTTATGTTTACGAGCAAATTGGTGTAACAGGGCCAACATTAATTGCTGCAACAGCAAGCCCATACAAGTTTGCAGAAACTGTATTACAGGCACTTGACATGACACCAGAATCAGGACAAGCTGCACTTGATCAGTTGTCAAAAGCGACAGAAACGGAAATTCCAATTCAAATTGCGACGTTATTTAATAAGCCAGTACGACATAAACAGTTGATAAGTCCAAATCAAATGTCGTCTACTCTCAGACACGC
>AEMJ01000416.1 GCA_000166735.2 Leuconostoc inhae KCTC 3774
TAATGCCGCAAGCATTTTACCAGACACTACTCTATACTCAGGCGAATCGTTTCCAAATCGTGATATGGCACGCGGTTGATCATGGTTGTTCCAATATAAACTGTTCCACGCCTTGCCAGCTAATGCTTTTTGCCACTTGACCAAATTGCTGCGCAGTGCCATTAATGACACATGCTCATCCGACCATTTTCCAAGCGTTGGATTATGATTACCATCTAAACTTACATGTTCAAATTGGAAAACCATATTGAGTTCTGTCCCATCCAAATTAGCATATTTTTCGGCTTCAGTTGTTGTCACACCAGCTGTTTCTCCCACAGTAATCCAATCATGCTTTTTCAAAACTTGTTTGTTCATTTCACTCAAATAGTCATGTACATGCGGTCCATTAGCAGATGCATCCCCAGAATTACCATATAACGC
>AEMJ01000415.1 GCA_000166735.2 Leuconostoc inhae KCTC 3774
GAATGATCAAGCCATTGACCAAGCCATTATCAAAGTGCGTCAGGTTTTGGAAAATTATAACATTACTGCATTTGATCCTGATTTTGAAAAAGGAACTATCAGGTATATTATGATTAGGCGTGGCTACTATTCTCATGAATTAATGGTCGTGCTCGTATCAAACGAGAGTGCGCTTAATTTCGAAAAAGAAATTGTTAAGGATATTGTGGCACAGTTACCGGAAATTAAAAGTTTGTTATTTAATTTTAGTCCAAAGAAAGATTTTGTTCTATTAAGCCCAAATAACAGAACACTTTGGGGAGAGGATGCTATTCATGATATCTTACTAGGTTACGATTTTATTATTGGACCGAATTCGTTTTATCAAGTTAACCCACAGACAACGGAAGTGCTTTATGATTTAGCTGCAAAAAAAGCTGCTCTTAAACCAACGGACCTTGTCATTGATGCCTATTCAGGAATTGGTACGATTGGCATAACAATTGCTAATCAAGTTCGTCAGGTAATTGGCGTTGAAGTAATTCCTGGCGCAGTAGCAGATGCTCAGATTAATGTGCGTGCAAACAACATCAATAATGCTGACTATATTCTTGCTGATGCACCAAAACAATTTGCAAAATGGCAGTCGGAACGTTTGCGACCAAACGTTGTGTTTGTCGATCCACCACGGCGAGGATTAACTCGTGAGTTAATTCAAGCAACAACCGAAATGGGACCGGATAAATTTGTCTATATTAGTTGTAATCCGGTAACGTTAGTGCGTGATGCTGTTGAGATTATTCGAAATGGGTACCACATTGATGGTCCTATTGTCCCAGTTGATCAATTTCCGCAAACATCTCATATTGAGAGCATTACAATATTCAAGAAAAATTCTTGAAGTCATGACTATAAAGTAAAAATATTATTTGTTAGCAGGTAGACGACTAACGATCAATGAGTTATGTATCGTTAATTCGGTCCACAAGATGCTTTTATTTTGGAGAACAAATGAACTATCAAATTACAGAAGTTGGTAACATATTAAATGCACCAACGCAGGGAAATGGGTTAATAACAGGTGTAGCATTTAACTCGCAACAGGTAACGACAGGCGACTTGTTTGTTGCGTTGGTTATGGATAATGACGGGCATAATTATATTCAAAATGCATTAGACAATGGTGCTGCTGCAGTATTAGTTGACAATAAACATGTCATAAATACGAAAATACCAGCAATCATAGTTGACGACACACTAATCGCATTACAACAGTTGGGAAAATATCAGCGTAATCAAATTAACCCGACAATCATTGCCATTACTGGTTCTAATGGTAAAACCACAACAAAAGATATGCTGTTTTCAATTATGGCGACCACATACCGAACATTTAAGACACCAGAAAATTTCAATAATGAAATTGGTGTGCCAATGACACTACTCATGATGCCAGAAAATACCGAGGTGTTAGTGGTTGAGTTAGGAATGGATAGACCAGGGCAGTTAACTGTTTTGTCTCGCTTAGTTAGACCAGATGTTGCTATGATTACCATGATTGGCGAAGCACATATTGAATTTTTTAAAACACGTGCCAATATTGCACGTGCAAAGTTAGAAATTGTTAGTGGTTTGAAAAGTGATGGCGTGTTATTTATCCCGTTTGATGAGCCGTTATTGACCGAGGCAATCGTACAACGTCAAGTCATCCTATTTGGACAGGGCGTAAACAACATAGAAGCGTTTTCAGATCATACAATGTTTGTTTATCAAAATACTCAGTTTGCAATTCCTTTAATTGGTGGGTATAATATTATGAATGCGCTCGCAGCAATTTCAGCGGGTATCTTATTACATATTGACTTAAAAAAAGTCGCAAAAGCGCTCCAAACATTTGATTTGACTAAAAATCGCACAGAAAGGCTTGTCACAGCTCGCGGTGTCGTTTTGATTAGTGATGTGTACAATTCAAATCCAACGGCAGTGGCAGCAGTTTTGGCGACATTGAAAGCAATACCAGCGCCACACAAATATGTGGTGCTGGGTGATATGTTAGAATTAGGTGATCAAGCAAATAAATTGCATGCTAATTTAGGACAAAAGGTATTGGATTCGGGTGTTGACGGTGTTTATTTGGTTGGTCCATTATTGAACAAAAACATGGCGCCAATTATACAAGCACATATTGATTCAGTAGATTTTCATCAATATGCAACAGATCAGTTAGACCAATTACGTTTAGATTTACAAACTCTAGGCGAAAAAGGTGATGTGATTTTGTTAAAGGCAAGTCATGGCATACACTTAGAAACCGTTGTTAACGCATTAATGAAATGAGTTTTTTATTGGATTGGGGGATGCAATAATGAAACGTACACAGCATTATCGCATGAAAAATCAACTATGGCGGCGTGCTTTTGTAGCCATATTGGTTGTCATTGTTTTGTGTGTTTGCAGTCTATATGTGATACAATATAAGCCAATGACTTTGAATTCCGAGCCAAAAGCCGTGAAGCATACGACCAAACCGGCATCTGAAGGTATTATAAAAAATTTAAACCAAAATGTTCTTTTGAAAAACAATAATTTGGCGGATAGTTTTAATACACAATTAAAAGATTCGGGTTTTATTGGTACGGCTTTGATTGTTCAGCATAATCATGTAATTTTACAACAAGGTTTTGGTTATGCTGATAAAAAAGAAAATCGATTGAATGATGCACAATCGCTGTACCAAATTGCGTCCATTCAAAAAGGCTTTACTGCAACTTTAATTATGAAACAGATTCATGCAGGGAAATTACAGCTTAATACGCTATTGAGTCAATATTATCCAAACATTCCTGATGCTGATAAAGTGACAATCAAAGAAATGCTTACAATGACCAGTGGGTTAACAGAAAAAATGGATGCTAATGTATTCACTACGGAAGCTGAAAATGTTGCATTTGATGCTGAACATACAACAGTTTTAAATTCATCTAATTGGTCATATCAGGCAATTAATTATCGCTTATTGTCTGGTATTCTGATGAAAATTACACATAAAAGTTATTCAGATTTGTTCAATGAAACCTTCAACAAAAAGTATCATTTGAATGTGTTAGATTATAAAGATTTTGTGGTAGATCCGCATCGTACAATTGGTTATAAGAATGCCGATTATAGCCAATTAGCATCAGAAAAACCATTATCTTATGCGTTTGAAACTGGTACTGGAAATATGGCTATGTCTGCCGGAAATTTGTATACTTTTTATCGTTTATTAACTGATCATGTGATATTAAATGAAGAATTATTGAACATGATGTGGCAGCATCCGGTTACTAGTAACTATGCAGGTGGTATGTACCATTATGATGAGTCTAGTATTGGACATGGCTTTAAATTAGGGTTTGAACCAACGGTCATACTGACAAAAAATGGTCAAGATGCTGTGATCTTGATGAGTAACGAAAATGCAAGAGATAAAAGCTGGAAACCACTGGCTAAGCACTTGTTTGCACAAATGACAGCAATCAAAATTATAAAATGATTTTGATTGCTTACGCGCCAAAGAGCGCAGAGGAGAAAAATTTTGAAGTTTAGTGAATTAGGTTTATCACAAGATATTTTAGATGCAATTACAACACATGGTTATGTAGAAGCAACACCAATACAAGAAAAGACAATTCCGTTAACACTTGCTGGTAAAGATGTTATCGGTCAAGCACAAACGGGGACTGGTAAAACAGCTGCTTTTGGTTTGCCAATATTAGAACATATTGATTTAGATAATAAAAATATTCAAGCATTGATTGTATCACCAACACGTGAACTGGCTATTCAAACAGCTGAAGAATTAAAAAAGTTAGGCCGTGATAAACATGTCGATGTTCAAGTTGTTTTTGGTGGCGCAGATATTCGTCGTCAAATTCAAAATTTGAAGTCACATCCACAAATTTTAGTTGGCACACCTGGTCGTTTACTTGATCATATTAACCGTAAGACTGTGAAGATTGAACATGTTAAAACATTGGTTTTGGATGAAGCTGATGAAATGTTGAACATGGGATTCTTAGAAGATATTGAATCAATCATTAAAAATACACCTGCTGAACGTCAGACGTTATTGTTCTCAGCAACCATGCCACCAGCAATTAAGCGTATTGGTGTCAAGTTTATGACGAATCCAGAACATATTCAAATTGAAGCCAAGGAATTAACAACAGACTTGGTTGACCAATATTTTGTTCGCATGCGTGAAAATGAAAAGTTTGACACAATGACGCGTATATTTGATGTGCAAGCACCAAAGTTGGCGATTGTGTTTGGCCGCACAAAGCGTCGTGTTGAAGAATTAGCACGTGGCCTAGAAGCACGTGGTTATCATGCTTCTGGTTTGCATGGCGATTTGACACAACAAATGCGTTCGCGTGTTTTGGCGCAATTTAAGTCACATGAAATTAATATTTTAGTTGCGACAGATGTAGCTGCCCGTGGTTTGGATGTTAAAGATGTGTCTCATGTTTATAATTTTGATATTCCACAAGATCCAGAATCTTATGTACACCGTATTGGCCGTACTGGTCGTGCTGGTGCTAAGGGTGTATCTGTAACGTTCGTTTCACCCAACGAAATGGATTACTTGCGTGCGGTTGAAGATCTAACAAAGAAACGTATGACAGCATTGGAACCTGCTTCATTACAAGACGCACGCGTTGGAAAAATTAAAAATGCTGCTGGTGAAGTTAGTAAAATTGTTGATGCAGCTAATGCCAAAGAAATTCAATCAGAAGTTGATAAGTTAACAGCACAGTATTCATCTGAACAATTAGCTGCTGCATTGTTATCATCAGTTGCCGATCTAGAGAAGCAAAATACACCAGTTGAAATTACTCGTGAACGACCACTACCAAGACGTCGTGGTAATGGTGGCGGTTCACGTAATGGTGGTAGCCGTGGTGGTGATCGTCGTCGTGGTAATAGCGGTGGTGGTTATCGTGGCAACCGAAGTGGAAATGGCGATTCACGCTCTAGTAATGGTGCAGGACAACGTCGTGAATCATCACGTGACGGTGGTTCAGGATCAAACGGTGAACGTCGTTTCGGCGATTACAAGCGTCGTGATGGTCGCTCAACAGAACGTCGTTCAAACAATGGCGGCGGGGCACCACGTCAACGTCGCGAATTTACAGTACGTGAAAAAGATTAATCAGTAAAAGCGTATAATCTGATGCCTATTAGAAAAACGCAACAATGATATTTTGTTCACAAATTATGATAGTTTAAATACACACGATGAAACCGTCCAAACAATATTTGGATGGTTTTTCATTGTTTAAACATGGAGACTCAAAATGAAAACAACTGCAGAGGCCATTACCTTTATACATGGGCGGCCAAAAGGTGGTCGCAAAGAATCAATGGACCGCATGTATGCGTTACTTAAATCATTAGGAAATCCACAAGACCAGCTACCACCTGCAATACATGTGACAGGAACAAATGGGAAAGGTTCCGTAGCTACTATGACAAGTAATATTTTACGTGTGTCTGGTTACAAAACCGGTTTGTTTATTTCTCCGTATATTATTGATTTTCGTGAACGCATTCAAATTAATAATGAATTAATTTCGGAAGCACATTTAGTAGCTATTACAAAAAAAGTTGCTGAAACTTTAAAAAAGTAGATGTGCAATTGGCACCTGATATACCAACAGAGTTTGAAGTATTGACAGCAGTGATGTTTACTTATTTTGCACAGCAAAAATTAGACGCATTAGTTATTGAAGTCGGTATTGGTGGGCAGTTAGACTCAACTAATGTCATGCCAAATGCTAAGGTAGCTGTAATTACAAGCATTGGTTTAGATCATCAAGTATTGTTGGGTCATACAATTGAAGAAATTGCATGGCAAAAAGCCGGCATTATTCATAATAATATGTCGGTTGTCATTGGCAATCTACCTGAAAACGCGCGTCGCGTGATTGCTGATCGCGCAAATGTATCTTTGCTTCAAGGATCACTTAATGATTTTGAACAAGGGTTGCCGGGCAAATATCAAATTCAAAACACTGCAACTGCAGTCGCCGCTGTCGCGGCTTTTGATAGGAATATTAAAAGCATTGATATTAAACAGGGATTAAGAGAGAGCCATTTCGCTGCACGTTTTGAATTAATTAAGCCAAATGTGATGATTGATGGCGCTCACAATGCTCAAGGTTTAAAAGAACTTTATCAAGCACTCAATACGCCTTTATATCAAACAATGACTATGACGTTAATTATTGGTAGCTTAATGGATAAAAACGTCGTATCGGCTTTTGATGATATTTTAAAAAACAAGCGTTTTCAAATTATGTTGGTCCCTTTTGTTGGTCCAAATGGTCGACACAGTTTAGATATTAAAACAGTGGCACAAAAGTATGGTGTTAAAGTAGCTGAAAATTGGCATGAAGCATATCATCAATGTCATACAGATATGATCATTTTTACTGGTTCTTTATATTTTGTTAGTGAGGTACGAGGAGAGATATGCCAAAATTAGAGGGGGAATTATCAACACGATTAATACTTAGTGTCGTGTCGATAGGGTTATTGGGATTCTCTGATATCATGCTGGAAACAGCGTTGAATGTCAGTTTTCCACTGTTGATGACAGAATTTGATGTGACATCTAGTACAGTACAGTGGCTAACATCTGGCGTTATTTTGCTGACGAGTATGGTAGTTATTTTATCGCCATGGTTGAAGCAACGCTTTACAAATAGAAGCCAATTTATGGTGGCAACAGTGATTTCGATTGTTGGTGTGTTAATTGATGCTGTGAGTAGTAATTTTGGATTGACACTGTTTGGTAGACTATTACAAGGTATCGGCGGTGGTGTAGGCATGCCCCTTATGTATAACGTCATTTTTGAACAAGTACCGGAAAACAAACGCGGT
>AEMJ01000414.1 GCA_000166735.2 Leuconostoc inhae KCTC 3774
ATGAGGGTAGGCTGCAGTTCCCCCTGGTACGTAAATTCCCACTGCCGACAACGGGGTAACTTTTGTACCTCTTATCACACCAGAACGTGGTGAATCTTCAAAAGATTTTTTGTCTTTCTAATTGATGAAACGAACGGATATTTGCGGCTGCTTTTTCTAATGCTTTGATCACCGCAGGATCAACATTTTTAACTGCTAAATCAATTTGTTCTGCACTCACTTTCAATTCATTTAGTGTGACACCGTCAAATTCCTGAGCGTATGCTTTCAAGGCAGCATCGCCTTCTTCTTGTACAGTTGCAATAATGTTTCAACCCGTGACGCAACAATTGGATCGATTGTTTTAGATGTTTGTTCACGTATACGTGCTTTGATTTGATCAATTGACTCATTCTTAA
>AEMJ01000413.1 GCA_000166735.2 Leuconostoc inhae KCTC 3774
TTAAAAAATATCAATTGGCTTTCACGGGTGATGAATTACCACGGTTTTTACGGGATAGTGGGACAATTATTGCGCAAACTGGTCATATTGTGACAATTGTATTTAATGATTTTTCAGAAGATCTCGGTATTAAATTAGCTGGACCAGAATTTAAGTTTGTGGAAGAATTGCAGATTAGTAGTGAAGATGTGTTCAGGGCAAGTTTTGCTGAAGAAGCCTTTACGTGGCAACAAGAATTAGAGGCAGACGCGTGAGACAAGCACTTAAGTTATATACGACGATTAGAAAAAATCAATTTATGATGGCAACAGTCATTGGCATGATTTTAATTATCTTATCAGTGGGGTCGATTATATTGATCCCAAGTATGACTGGCCAAGATATTGACGATACCTTAGGAACAGCCTTGATGTGTATATGGTTAATCATGGCTATAATCGTCTTTTTGAATGATCAATCACGTCGATTAGATACTTGGTTATACACACAGAATATTTCACGTGGACAATTATTTTTAACACGGATTATCTTATTAGTTGGATTACCAATTATGGCGGCTAATGTAGTTGATTTAGGATTAACTG
>AEMJ01000412.1 GCA_000166735.2 Leuconostoc inhae KCTC 3774
ATCGACTAACACCATGACATCAGTATTAATGTCGCCACCATAATAATCGAGTATTGCGCGCACCGCTTTACCAGAATCATTCATATATGTTGTTGGCTTAACTAGTATTACCTGTTCGCCATCAACAGTTAATTTTGCTATTGTAGCAAATTGTTTGCTAGGTGCAAATGCCACATTGTGTGCTGCCGCAAAAGCATCAACCGCCATAAATCCAATATTATGTCTTGTCTTATCGTACTCTAACCCG
>AEMJ01000411.1 GCA_000166735.2 Leuconostoc inhae KCTC 3774
ACCAGTTTTGAGTTCAGTTTTTTTGAGGCAGGTAAAGAATTATATCGCCTATTTCGAAAAGTGCGTGATAACAACCACAATACAAATACAACGTGTTGTTATTGACGGTCAACTCGTCATTCGCGATTCAACAAAATAACTGTCCATTTCTAAAACAATGTGTGCTAGTAAAAGACGCCAATAAAGTTAGTTTTTGTTCTAACTTTATTGGCGCCTTTTATGAATATATCGTTTTTAAAATATACTGAATAGCCATTTTAAAATAGATAATTCGTTATCTGTTATTTTGATTGATCACTCTTTAAAATGCCACCCACTGCGTAATGATCCTTTGGCATTTCTCGTAAGATAACATGTACTGCCTCACGAGATGCACCAACATCTGCTACAATGACATCTGTAATATCTTTTACCATTTTTGAAAGTTGTTCATGTGTACGACCTTCTAATAATTCTACTTGTACAATTGGCATTTTTCTTTTCTCTTTTCTAATGACTACTTATTATCATCTGTTTCTAATTTATCAAGTTGTGATTCTAATTGTTGCTCAGCCTCAATTTGTGCAGTTACTGTTTCAAGTTTTGGTACCGTAACTGCACGCCTCATTTGTAACTGACGATCAGCATCAAAAAATTCTCCTGAAACACTTACCGTACTCAACAGATTAATAAATGCTTTCGGATCAGTACGATGAACAATTTCTTGCATTTCAACCAATTCATAGCGTGACAAAACCATCATCAGTGTCATTGAATCGCGTTTTGTATAAGCACCTCTAGATGGCAGTATAGTAATACCACGTATCAAATCTCGATGCAGTGCCTCAACAACTTCATCCCCATTTGAAGTAACAATCAATGCGGTTAGTTTTTGATACCCAGTGTATAACGCATCAACTGCACGGCCAGTCGCATAAATACCAATCAGCGTAAATAAGGCATTTTGCCAACCAATAAAAGCGCCCGCAACAATAACAACCACAAAATTAATACCATTCATTAGTACGCCGATTGATTTTCCCGTACGTTTTTGAACGACCAACGCTATAATGTCCATACCACCTGTCGAAAATCCATATCGCATGGCCAGTCCGATTGAAACTCCCAATAGTAAACCACCAAATAGCGATGCTAACAATGGGTCTGTTGTTAGGGCTTGCGTTGGTGCCACAATTTGCACAACAGATACAACAATAGAGTTTAGAAAACTCAAAATAGTAAATTTACCACCAATTAATTTCCAACCGATAATACCAATTGGAATGTTGAAAATCATGATGAAAGTTCCAGTTTGCATATTAATGTGAAATAATTGTACAAAAAATATAGATAGCAATTGTGCGATACCATTAAAGCCACTCGAAAAAACTTTATTTGGAATTAAAAATGCATTTAAAGCTAACACCTGAACAGCAGTACTAGCAAGAAAAACAACTGCTATCAGCAATACTTTACGCCAATTAATTGTGAATTTTTTCATGTCGACGACACGCTCCTAAAACTAATAAAATACTTCTTTCATCATAACAAAAAGCTACAAAATGTCGTGGCTTTTAAATGATGTATCTTATTTTATTAATGTGTATTAGTTTGTTCAATTAATAGTTTTCAAAGTACGCATCAGTTTCCCATTGCGATACAAATTGCCGGTATGATGTATACTCAATCTTTTTTGCTTCAATAAATTTATCTGCAATGTGACTGCCAATCGCAGCTGTGATTGTGCTATCATTCGTTAATTCACGAATTGCTGCCAGCAAAGTATCTGGTAAGTCAGTAATGCCAGCCTTTGTACGTTCGGTTTCATCCATCAAATAAATATTCTTATCAACTGAAGCTAAGGGTTCTAATTCGTTTTTGATACCATCTAATCCTGCCGCTAAAATAGCCGCCAATGTCGTATATGGGTTAGCAGTTGGATCCACTGATCGTAATTCTAAACGAGTTGACTTACCTCGAGAAGCTGGTACACGAACCATTGGTGAACGATTAGAGGCTGACCAAGCAACATATACAGGTGCTTCAAATCCAGGAGTCAATCGTTTGTACGAGTTAACAGTTGGATTTGCTAAAGCTGTAAATGCTGTCGCATGTGCTAATAAACCACCTAAGAAATTGTAGGCTGTTTTTGATAGGCCCATTTCATCAGAAGTATCTTCAAAAGCGTTTTCAGCACCACGGAACAATGACATATTAGTATGCATACCTGACCCATTAATACCGGCTACAGGTTTAGGCATAAAGGTTGCATAATACCCATTTTTACGAGCAATTGTTTTAACAACTAATTTAAACGTCTGAATATTATCAGCTGCCTCCAAGGCAGAAGCATATTTAAAATCAACTTCATGTTGCCCTTCAGCAACCTCATGATGTGCTGCCTCAATTTCAAAGCCCATTTTTTCCAAAGTCAAAACAATTTCACGACGCACATTCTCACCCATATCATGTGGTGCAAGATCAAAATAGCCACCTTTATCGTTTAATTCAGTGGTTGGTTTACCATTTGCATCTAATTTGAATAAGAAGAACTCAGGTTCAGTACCAACATTAAAAGCTGAGAAACCGGCCGCCTTTGCCTCATTTAACACTTTACGTAATGCCTGACGTGGATCACCCTCAAATGGCTCACGGTCTGATGTGTAGACATCAGCAATTAAACGTGCCACTTTACCACCACGACTATCAGTTGCCCAAGGGAAAATCATAAAGGTTGATAGATCAGGGTACAAATACATATCTGATTCGTTAATCCGCACAAAACCTTCAATTGATGAACCATCAAACATTAAGTTGTTGTTTAACAACTTGTCCAATTGTGAAGTTGGTACTTCCACATTTTTAATTGCGCCAAGAACGTCTGTAAATGTCACGCGAATAAATTCGACGTTTTCATCTATAACAATTTGGTTGATTTCTTCTTTTGTAAATGACTTTTCGTGCCATGAGTTCCCTTTCTACTAATAAAACTTGTGAGACAGTTGTGCATAATTAACGATCAAATCGCCCAATTTGAGCAAATTCTTTTTGCAAAGATCGTCGTAGCGCTGACTCTGAATCCTGTTTCCCAACTGCTTTTCGGCGTTGTTTTGCAAATATTTCCTGAATGTCTTTTATTGAATCCCCTGCGTCTAAAAAGTCCTTAATTTCAAGTAAACGATCAACATCATTTAATGAAAATCGTCTTTGACCTCCTTTGCCACGCGTTGGACTAATTAATTCGTTTTGCTCATAATATCGAATCTGACGATCAGTTAATAGTGTGAGTTCACGGATTGTGCCCATGGGTAAAATCGCTAAATTTCTTCTCAGTTCACGTTCGCTCATTTGACAACCTCCGTTAACATACTTTTATTCTAATTGATATTTATCAGTTATGCGAATATATGTTAGGTTATATAACATGAGACGTTTTATTGGTTTTATTTTGCATCATACCAAGTATTACCATAATGGCTTTCGACACGCATAGGTACATCTAACACCACAGCGGAATCCATAACGTTTGTAACCAACTCTGTCAGCTCTTGAATTTCATCTATTGGTGCTTCAAAAATCAGTTCATCATGAACTTGTAACAACATACGTGCCTGCATGTGATGCTCTTGTAACGCATCAGCTACTTTAATCATTGCTATTTTAATGATATCAGCTGCTGAACCTTGAATTGGTGAATTCATCGCTGTTCGTTCAGCAAAGCTACGTAAATTAAAGTTCTTTGAACCGATTTCTGGCAAATAACGACGACGTTTGGCAATTGTTTCGACAAAACCTTGTTCGTGGGCTATCTCTTTAATTTTTGCCATCCAAGCATGAATTTGAGGGAACTCCTTAAAATAGGTATCAATAAAACTTTTAGCTTCCCCACGTGAAATACCTAAGTTATTGGCTAATCCAAAATCAGAAATCCCGTAAACAATGCCAAAATTAACAGCTTTTGCTGTACGACGCATCAGTGCATCAACCGGCGCATCATCTTTTAAGCCAAAAACAGCGCGTGCAGTTTCAGCATGAATATCTTCACCATTCAAAAATGCCCGCTGCATGTTTTTGTCTCCTGTCATATGGGCAAGCACACGTAACTCAATTTGTGAATAATCAGCACCAACAATTTGCCAATTTGGCTCACTTGGTACAAATGCTGTTCTAATTTGTCTACCCTCTTCTGTTCGCATAGGAATGTTTTGTAGGTTTGGATCTACCGATGACAAACGTCCTGTTTGCGTTAACGTTTGTAAAAATCTGGTATGAATTTTACTGTCTTGATCATGCACAACAGTTAATAATCCTTCAACGTAAGTAGATTTTAATTTTGCCAGTTGACGATATTGCAAAATATGATCGACAATTGGTGCTTGTGCCGCTAATTTTTCTAATACGTCAACAGCTGTTGAATAACCAGTTTTTGTTCGTTTAACTACTGGCAAACCCATTTTTTCAAAAAGAAGTACACCAAGTTGCTTTGGAGAATTAATATTGAATTTTTCACCTGCTTCTATATAAATTGCATCTTCAATTGCATGAATTCGACCCTCAAGGTCACTACCAATATCACGCAATCTTTTCTGATCAATTTTAATCCCTTGGTACTCCATATCTGCTAATACTTGAGCTAATGGCAATTCTATTTCTGTATATAAATGTGTTTGCTCATGTTCTTGCAATGCGTCAAATGCTGATTGTTCCACCTGCATTAAAATATCAGCTTTATTTGCTAAATGTGCTAAAACGCGAGCGTCATCTTCGGGTATTGCAAATTTAGCTCCCTTCCCATAAATATCCTCATCTGATGTCATATAAAGATCAAAGCGTTGGGCAAGGGTTGCTAATTCATTATCATTATCAGTTGTATCAAGTAAGTATGATACCAAT
Organism: Leuconostoc inhae KCTC 3774; assembly: GCA_000166735.2. Lineage (GTDB taxonomy): Bacteria > Bacillota > Bacilli > Lactobacillales > Lactobacillaceae > Leuconostoc > Leuconostoc gasicomitatum. Next base: position 4,873 of record AEMJ01000411.1, read on the forward strand.
AAGAAATCAAATTTAGTTCCCTTAAGTTTGATACCTAATCTTTTAAGCAATATCAACTGTGCCTTAATGTTAAATACGTTTTTGATTATACCTGCATTTTCAATCACAGACTTTAATTCTGGTCTTTGTAAAAGTGTCACATCACGACTACCATAATAACCTGTAGCTGGGCTGCCAATCACAAAGCCTACCATGTCGTCAATATGATAATTTTGCCCTATCATTTCAATATGAAACGCGATTTTGGTACCTAACATGGCAACAGCTTGTAAATTGTCATCTTGGAGCTTTATCACATTAATGCTCTTCTCAACAGTTGTTTGGCTGCCTGAAATTTGCCCTGATTTTTGTAATGCTTTAATTTTAGCAAGCTGTTTTTTAAAATCTAAATTTTCATAGAATGTCACCAAATTATCGTAATCAATCCCACGATATTCAATTTCTTCGAGTGGCAATGCTAAGTGAGCATCTGTCAGTATTGTTGCTAATTTTCTAGCACAAAAGGCTGATTGACGATCATTAATTAAATTATCTTTTAATTTAGATTGTTTCATATCATCAACATGTGCGTATAGATTGTCAATATCGTGATACTCAGCTAACAATTTTAAAGCTGTTTTCTCACCAACCTTTGTTACACCTGGATAATTATCGGATGTATCGCCTGTAAGAGCTTTTTTTTCAATAATTTGTAACGGCTTCAAGTTAAACTTTTCCATGATATAGTCTGGCGTGTAACGTTCAATTTCCGTCACACCTTTTTTAGTCACATTAACTGTAATATTATCGGTGGCTAATTGCGTCAAATCTTGATCGCCAGTCACAATAATCACCGTGTAACCAGCTTGTTCCCCCAAACGTGAATAAGTACCAATAATATCATCTGCCTCTAAGCCTGGTTGCTCATAATTTCGCAAGCCATGTAATGCAACCATTTCACGTAAATACGGAAATTGTTCTTTAAACTCTGACGGCGCTTTTGATCGACCATCTTTGTATTCGGGAAATAACTCACCACGAAAAGTTTCCTTCCCAGAAGCTGCGTCCCATGCTACAACAGCTAAATCTGGTTGCATGGGATCCACAATTTGATCCAAAAAATTATTGAATGCTACTAGTGCGTTGGTATGCAGTCCTTTATGTGAAATCATTCTGTCAAGTTGATTGTACATAGCATAAAAAGCCCGAAAAGCAAGTGAATTTCCATCAATTAAAAGTAGTTTTTTTGTCATTTTATATTCCTTTATCTATCTTCTAGTGTAACAAAAAAACAGCCCTCAAGGCTGTTAAATTTAATACTCATGTTTATCATATTGGTTTGGAAACTTACTAATCTCTTGATCCACCAACGACACCAAAAATTCGAATTAGAGCAAAGAATAGGTTGACAAAGTCAAGATACAAACGTAAAGCACCGTTAACTGCTAACCCAGTTGTATCAGCTTGCCCAGCAAACTGGCTATACATGAGTTTTAAATTTTGGTTATCATAAGCAGTATACAACGAGAACACAATAACACTGACACCTGATATCAATAATGACACAATTCCATTATAAAATAGAATGTTCACAACTGATGCGACAACTAAGCCAATCAATAAGCCAAAAAGAATTGAACCCATACCAGTTAAATCACGTTTTGTGAAGATACCATAGGCGGCCATACCACCAAATACTGCAGCGGCTGATACAAACGCCATGGTCACTGAAGCACCTGTATAAATTGCTAACAGCAAACCTAACGTCAACCCTTCAACAACAGCAAATGCCATTAATAAGCCAAATGCTCGTGCGGGGTTTTTAAAGGTTGCACGCCCAATCATTGTCATAATTAAGATTTGAATACCAAAAAGTGCCAATGTGCCAACGATATTTCCTGCAATCAAAGCAACCACTTGAGCTAAGAAAAATTTTTGTACAACAAATCCCGTAATTGCCGTAACCATAACAGCAATTGCCATAAAGCTATACGTTTGCTTGAAAAACGCCCGCATACCCGCATCCATGCCTGTTACATCACGACGTGTATTAATATTAAAATTATCCATTTGAGTCTCCTCACATTAAGTTCTTCAAGTAAAACACTGTACCAATAACTATTTCTAGCTAACACATATTATAACAGAGAATTGATTAAATTTATATTAAATCGCTTTATTTAAAGTCCCTATTTATCACTTAACATAAGCTTTTATTGCAAATCAGTTCGTAGTTGTCCAAGCAATTTTTCATAGGCAAATTCATATTTTTCAATATCACCTGCACCCATAAATACCATGACAGCATTTTCATAAGGCATTAAGAGACTCATATTTTCTTCCTCAATAATACCACCGAATTTGCTTATCTCTGCGCCAATTTCAGCAGAAGTAACAGCACCCACTGATTCACGTGCTGAACCAAATATATTTGCCAAATACACTTTATCTGCCGCTTCCAAGCTTTTAGCAAATTCATCTTTATATGCAATAACACGCGAATATGTATGCGGTTGAAAAATTGCAATAATTTGCTTATTAGGATACTTTTGACGTGCTGCATCGAGTGTCGCATCAATTTCTGTTGGATGATGCGCATAATCATCAATTACTGTAATATCAGCAATTTGCTTTTCACTAAAGCGCCGTTTAACCCCTTGATAAGTCATTAAATACTCACGAATCAGATCTAAATCAACTTTTTCCATGTAAGCAACTGCAATCACTGCCAAAGCATTTAAAATACTATGCTGTCCAAACAATGGCACTGAAAACTCACCTAATGTTTCACCACGAAATGTCACATTAAAATGTGATCCTTGTGTTGACTTATGGATATTTTCAGCTACAAAGTCATCATTTTCAGGACTCGTTCCATAGTAATAAACCGTTGCTTTAGGACGAAGTGCACGTAAATGTGCATCGTCTCCCCAAGCAAAAATAGCTTTTTTAACGTGATTAGCAAAATCCGAAAAGGCATTTGTCACATCTTCAATATTTTTGAAATAATCGGGATGATCAAAGTCAATATTTGTTAAAATAGCATAATCCGGTGCATAATCCTTAAAATGACGTCGATATTCATCAGCCTCCGCAACAAAAAATTGCGAATTAGGTACCCCACGACCTGTCCCATCCCCAATCAAGTAAGAAGTTGGCGCGATATTTTTTAAAACATGTGCTAGTAATCCAGTCGTTGATGTTTTACCATGCGCACCAGCAACTGCGATCGAAGTTGTTTGCATGATTTGTTCTTGGACAGCTTCAGGGTAAGTCATCATAGTAACGCCCAATGCCAAGGCTCTGGCTACTTCAACTTGTTCATCAGAAAACGCATTACCACGCACAAAAATAGCCTCACGGTATTTGTCAACATTTTCTGATTGAAATGATAAAATTTTAATTCCAGCAGCTTCTAATGGAGCTTGTGTATAAGTATAAGCATCAATATCAGAACCGATCACAATATTTCCTTGATCATGCAAAATTTGAGCCAAAGGTCCCATTCCAGTCCCTTTAACACCAATAAAATAATATGTTTTAGGCATTATTTCCCCTTATTTGGTAAAAATGTAAAGTACTGCAATTCACCTTTACGTAACTCAAATATCAATTTTTTATACTGCGCATTTTCATCATTTAACGTGCGATAAGTACGCGGTGCGTTTTGTAATTTATCTTGTATTAGCATATCAATATTCAGTATCCACTAAGCCATCTTTATATAATGATTTTGCTTTATCAAAGTTAAAAGGTTCGCCAATTTCACCAAAGCTTTCTGGTAAAATGAGTGCACCAGGTTTATCAGGCGCACCGTCCAATTGTAGTTCACGACCTGAAACAATCATGCCACTTGATGGTACACCTCGCAGGGCACCGTCCCAAATTAATGCACCTGATGGCATCATAGTCCCTGGTTGTGCAACAACAACCTTGATTCCTTCACGCATATTTGGCGAGCCAGAAACAATTTGTAATACTTTCTCATCACTCACAGCTGTTGACGTAACTGATAGATGATCCGAATCAGGATGTGCCGTGATACTTTTAACACGACCAATGACTAGTTTTGATGCTTCTGCCACCAAAACATCATTAAATCCTGCTTCTCGAATCACGTTATTCACAATTGTAATTTGATCCTTATTGAGAAAAATTCGACCATTTTGTAATGTTATATTTAATTGTTTGCCCAGACCAACAATATTAAATCCTGTTGTTTTTTTGTGTCTCTATCTTGAATACGTGTTACTTGACCATTTGTCGTGACCTGCTGCTTATCGGCATTAGGTGCTAAAACAATCACCAAAATATCGCCACATGCTTTTAAATTATAGGTTGTTATCATTTCTCAGTCCTTAACTTATTTCGTAATTTTATGGTATCATATTCATTTTAAAAATACAAAAAGCCGCTATCGCGGCCCACTTATGCTTTGCTGTCCAAATATGATAAGAGTAGTTTAGCCGAAACTTTTCCTGCTTCTACAACGTAATCATCAAATACAATTCCAGAATCACCATTTGCCAAATCTGAAACGCCTCGTAACACAATAAAGGGTGTCTTAAATTGATAAGCCACTTGTGCCACAGCTGCAGCCTCCATTTCAGCAAGCATAGCTTCAGGGAAATGTGTCAAAATACGTTGCTTAGCTTCATCTTGCACAAATTGATCGCCTGAAACAATAAGGCCTGTTTTAACTGCTGCCAACTGTGAAAACTCTCTAACAACTTGTTTATCTGCTTCATAATACAGCGGCCGATTGGGTACTTGACCAAAGTCATAACCAAATACGGTTACATCAACATCTGAATACGCAACATGCGTCCCTACAACCTCAGCACCTATTTTCAAATCAGGATCTAGCGCACCGGCTGATCCCGTATTAACAACTAAATCGGGTTGGAAATTATCAATTAACACAGTAGTCGCTGAGGCTGCTGCAACTTTACCAATACCTGATTCCGTTAGCACAACCTCATGCCCATGATATTGTCCAGTCGTAATTTCCGTACCACCATGACGTTTTGTTGCTGTATTTTCTAATGCAGCAATTAAGGTGATTTTTTCTTCCGCCATTGGCGTAATAATTCCAATTTTCATAATTAATAGACCAACAATTCATTAGTATCAGCACTTAAGGCCGTACATTATAAACTTGTCAGTAAGTTCCCTTTCATTTCTATATGTTCGTAACTCATTGCATATGTCTTTTTTATTGATAACAAATTAATTCACAAGAAAAAGAATGCATATGTCGCCACAATCAAAAGTAACAGTACAACAATGGTAACGTTGTAACGATGTGTCAGTCGCTTAGACTTACCTAATGCTGTGAGCTTGCCATCAGATCCGAGTTCATAACGTCCCTTGCGTGTCAGACGCATTTCTTCGCGTGTTTCTGGTGCCACAACTGTTATTTTTGTT
>AEMJ01000410.1 GCA_000166735.2 Leuconostoc inhae KCTC 3774
CAACTTGAACAACGTAGGTTTTATAAGCCTTATTTTCAGGATCAGTTAACTCATGATTAAGTTTACCGCTGTCTGTTAAAAGCAATAAACCTTCACTGTCCATATCTAACCGACCAGCAGCATAGACTCTTGGAA
>AEMJ01000409.1 GCA_000166735.2 Leuconostoc inhae KCTC 3774
GATTTCAAACCAATTCATGTACAACAACACAGTATAGTCTGTCACGCATATAGTTAACGCTTTATCCACCATTCTAAGAATTTAATCAATCCAAAAATAATGATGCTCGGTACTGCTGCTGAAACGACTGCCAGTAACACGATAGGTATCGATAAATTTGGTGCATTTAATATATTTGCACCTAACATAACAACAAATACGAGTACTGGTAATACAAGTTCTAACCGTTGCATTATTTTTTACCTACGCTTCTTTTTTGCTTTTTGTAAGCGTCGTGCTGCTTGTTTAATAGCAAAATTTTGAACTTTTTGGCCAAAGTTTCCAGATGGCATACCGCCGCCACCCATCATTGAGGACATGTCCATACCAGACCCGCCCATCATTTTGTCAATGCCACCAAAATTACCATTCGTCGCTTGATTCATCATTTTACGCATTTGATCAAATTGCTTGATCATACGGTTTACTTCGATAATAGGGCGTCCCGCACCAGCTGCTAGTCGGCGGCGACGGGATGGATTGATTAAGTCAGGATCTTCACGTTCAGCCGGTGTCATCGAATTCACGATTGCTTCCAAATGAGAAAATTGTTTTGCATCAATATTGACATTTGCCAAAGCCGGATTGTTTGCCATACCTGGAATCATTTTTAACAAATCTTCCATTGGGCCCATGCTTTGCACTTGTTTCAACTGGGCAACGAAATCGTTGAAATCAAACGTGTTTTGACGCATTTTTTCAAGTTGCTTAGCTTGTGCTTCTTCATCAAAATCGCGTTGCGCTTTTTCAATTAATGTAAGCACATCGCCCATACCTAAAATACGTGAAGCCATACGGTCTGGATAGAATACATCTAAATCTGTTGGTTTCTCACCTTGTCCAACGAATTTAATTGGTTTCCCTGTCACATCACGAATTGAAAGTGCGGCACCGCCTCGTGTATCGCCATCTAATTTTGTTAAGACAACACCTGTTAAATCTAATGCTGCTGAGAAACCTTTGGCGGTTTCGGCAGCATTTTGTCCAGTCATTGCATCAACTGTCAGCAAAATTTCGTCTGGATGTGCAATTTCAGCCACATCTTTCAGTTCTTGCATTAATACATCATCAATTTGTAAACGGCCTGCCGTATCAATAAAGACATAGTCATTTTTATTTTCGGCAGCTTTTGCTAACCCTTGGCGAACAATTTCGCGTGGATTAACGGCTGTTCCAAGCTGAAACACTGGAATTTCTAAATCACGACCTAGTATTTCTAACTGATCAATTGCTGCTGGTCGATAAACATCAGCTGCAATCAAAAGTGGTCGCGCATTTTCTTCTTTTTTAATTTATAAGCTAACTTAGCGACAGTCGTCGTTTTTCCAGCACCCTGAAGTCCTGCCATCATAATGATTGTCGGAATTTTAGGTGACTTATTCAGTGGCGCTGCTTCTTCACCCATGGTTGTTGTTAATTCATCATTAACAATTTTAACGACTTGCTGCGCAGGATTTAACCCTTCCAAAATATCGGCACCACTCGCTTTTTCACGCACATTAGCAACAAATTTTTTGACTGTATCGTAATTAACATCAGCCTCTAATAGTGCTAAACGGATTTCACGCATGGTTGCACGTAAGTCCTCTTCACTCACACGCCCGCGGCCAGTGAGATTCTTCATCGCCTTGGAAAGACGCTCAGTTAAATTTTCAAATGCCATAATTATGATATTAAAGCAGCTAGGTCAGATAATACACTGTACACTTTTAATGTACGAATCATCATGTTACCAGTTACTTTTCTCCTTTTTAGCGTATAATTTAATCTTCTATTTCATGTGCCATAAGTTGCGACACAAGTTTTTTTAACACATTATCTTTATTATAATATACTGAAATGTAATCTTGGACTTGCGTCTCAATTGCTGAACGTGTCTCAAATTTTTCTTGCAGATGCAAAACGTGCTCATATTTCAACAATTGGTCAATGCCGCGTTTAATATTGTCAGAAACTGCCTGACGACTAACCGTTTCGACTTCTGCGATTTCGACAATTGAATAGTCATCTTCGAAATAATAACGTAAATAGTCTTGTTGTTTAATCGTTAATAATTCGCCATAAAATCCAAACAAGCCGTTAATATGATTTTTTCCTTAAAATTCATGCCATTAAATCCTTAAACATGCCATATATGAATTCTTCAGGCTTGAATTCTCGTAAATCACTGGCCTTTTCGCCAAATCCAACCCACTTTACTGGTAATTGCATGTCATTTCTAATGGCAAATACAATCCACCTTTTGCTGTCCCATCCATCTTTGTCAAAACAATTCCGGTCACATCAGATGAATTTTTAAATAGTTTTGCCTGCTGTAATGCATTTTGACCAGTTGTAGCATCAAGCACTAACAATACTTCATGTGGTGCACCTGGTATTTCACGTTTAATAATGCGCTTCATTTTTTCTAATTCTTGCATCAAATTAACATTATTTTGTAAACGGCCTGCTGTGTCGACAAACAAAATATCATAATGTTCATCACGTGCTTTAGCCACCGCTTCAAAGACGACCGATGCCGGATCTGCTTTTTCTTTTCCAGCTACAACTGGCACACCTGCTCGTATGCCCCATTCTTGCAGTTGTTTTGTTGCCCCAGCACGGAAAGTGTCTGCTGCTGCAAGTAAAACAGACTTCCCTTGTTGTTGATATTTTGTGGACAACTTACCAATTGTGGTCGTTTTTCCAACACCATTAACACCAACTAATAAGATTACTGTTGTGCCATTGACATTAAAATGCATAGTTGCATCTTCATTAACACCATCAGCTTCATACATATCAACCATTTTTTTAATGATCACATCACGTACATCTTCTGGGCGATGTACATTTTCAAGTTTAACTTCTTCACGCAAGTCGTCTGAAATCTTAATCGCCATATCAAAGCCAACATCAGCACCAACCAAAGTCTCTTCTAAGTCTTCAAAAAATCTTCATCAACCGAGCGAAAATTTGCTAAAAATTTATTAAATCGGGCAGCAAATCCAGTTCGAGATTTTTCTAAACCTTTAGTATAAATTTGTTGTTCTACAACTTCTGGTTCAACGCTTAGTTCTGGTTCCTGTATTGGATCACTTTTGGAAACATGTTCAGACACCGACTCTTCAATTGCATCTAGATTCTGTTCTACCTTTGGCTCTTGTATCTCTTCTGGTATCTCATGTACTGCAGAATTGTCCTGATTTGATAATGATTCGACAGAATCTTTCGACACTTCACTACTTTCTTCAATCTTTTTTTACGAAAAATATCAAATAATCCCATCTTACTCTACGCTTTCTGTTGCTTTATCCAAATCAACTGCAATCATCTTAGAAACGCCTGCTTCTTGCATCGTTACACCGTACAATAAATTAGCTTTCACCATAGTCCCTTTGCGATGCGTGATAACAATAAATTGGGTATCCCCTGAAAATGATATAAATATTTAGCAAAACGATCAACGTTTGCTTCGTCTAATGCTGCCTCTGCTTCATCCAATACAACAAATGGTACAGGCCGCACATGTAATATTGCAAACAATAACGTAATAGCAGTAAGTGCTTTTTCACCACCAGATAGCAGACTCATTTGTTGAAATTTTTTCCCAGGTGGTTGTGCCGTAATGTCAATACCTGTAGTCAGAAGATGTTTTGGGTCTGTCAAGCAAATTTCAGCACGACCACCGCCAAACATTTGCGTATAAATATTTGAAAATCTTGCTGCCACGGCATCAAAGGTTTGTTTAAAACGAATTTGAACCTCTTTATCCATTTCATCAATTGTTTGTAATAATGTCTCACGAGCCATTTTTAAATCATCACGTTGCCTTGTTAGAAATTCAAAACGGGTTTTCACTTCTTCATATTCTGAAATTGCATCCATATTAACTGAACCAATTTCATCTAGACTCCGCTTTAACAAGACTAATTGTGATTCGATATTTGATAATTCATTAATATCATGACTGGCTACAATATCTGTTATATCTACAATATCATATTGTGTCAATAACTGTGTTTGCACATTATCAAGTTCTGACTCTAAACGCGTTAATTGTCCCACAACTTGATTTTGTTTACTATTATTAACACGTAATGTTTCTTGTTGTGTCGCAAACTGGCTTTCTATTGTGACAACCAAGTCAGTTAAGCTATTTAGCCGTTTGGTATAGTCATCAAATTTAGTTTGTATTACTTCAAGCCTTTGCGTTATGGTGTCCACTTTCTCAATATTGTTAGCATTGTTTTTTGCTGCAATTAACTGCTCATTTGACGCATTTAAAGCATTTTCAACATCGTCTTTTTGTTGTTGTATGTCATCTTTTTGTGCTAGTAACAAGTTTATTTGAGTGGCTAAGCTGTCCATCTTTGCTTGCACTGTAGCATAATTCGTTTGCACTGTGGCTTTTTGCTCACTGCTGACTTGCGACTGAATTGAAATATCAGCTAGTTGTTGATCTAATTTGGCTGCTTCAACTTCTTGATCTTTTTGTGCATTTTGTGCTAAATCAAGACTTTTTTGGTTAACATGTAACTGCGTATCCACGTCAACTAATTGTTTCGCCAAATCTTCACTCTCTATTTGCAATGCCTGTAAAACACGTGTTTGTTGCTTAACGGCATCTTTTCGTCGTGCCAAATCATAATCTATTTGTGCTGTTTCATTTTTTGCATTAGCAAATTGTGTTTGTGATAGCAGTAATTCTGATCGTAATTCATCACCTTGAAGACGTTGATCCTGTACTGATTTTTCTAGTTTTTGAGTCGTTTGTGTCAGGACAGCCAAACGCTCATTTAATTGATTTAACTCCGTCTGACGGCTCAAAATCGTTGTCCCTGATTTTTGGTTTGCACCACCCGTCATTGAGCCACCTGCATTAACAACTTGGCCACCCAAACTTACGACACGGAAACGGTAATTACCCATACGTGCAATTTTGGTTGCGGCATCAAGATCTTCAGCGATTACTGTACTGCCTAACAAATTTGATTTGATAGCATGCATTTCAGCAGGCATTTCTACTAAATCTGCTGCAATGCCAATAAATCCATCACTCATTTTAATGCGTTCAATGCCAGTTAGCTGCCTTGGCTTAATTGTATCAATTGGTAAAATAGTAACACGCCCAGCACGTTTTTGCGTTAAGTAACGAATAACTGATTTAGCAGTTGTTGTTGTGTCCACAATAACTTGCTGTAATGCACCACCTAAAACTGTTTCAACTGCCTGTGTATAGTCCATTGGTACCGTCATGAGCCCAGCAACAACGCCCTTAATGCCTAAAAATTGGTTTCTCACTTGTGATTGCATCAAGACACGTACACCTTGGTAAAATCCTGCATATTCATCTAAAGCTGTTAACGCATCTCGTTGACTGCGCGATTTATTTAAATCATTTAAAGCATCGTACCATTGTTTTTCATGATCTTGGTATTGCTTTGTATTGTGTTCAATCTGCTTTTTTAAATCATCTACATGACGTTTTAAACGATCAATATTTATGATCTCACCTTGTTCTGGTAGATCCAAGTTTGCATTTGTTTTTAAAGTTAATAATGTTTCCTTTTCATCCAAAAGCTGTGTTGATAACACCTGCTGACGATTGATTAAACGCTGTTGCAATTTTCGATCAGATTGTAAACCATTTCGCAATGCCGCAATTTCTTGCATTGTTTGTATATATACATGACGATGATTATCAATTTGCGACTGCAAATTTTTTTGCAATTTTACTTGTACGACATTATCAAATGACGCCATTTGTTGCTGTAATTCATGATGTTGTTTCTGGAATTTTTTCTTGTCATTCGTTAATTGGTTAATTTGACGTTCTAATTCTGCTAATCGATTTCCAAAATCAGTTAATTGACTATTTTTTTGTGCAATATTTTGCTCTAAAGTATCAATTTGTTGTGCACTTAAATTTTGTGCACCAATCAATCGTTCTCGCGATTGCGTATCATGCAAAATATCTTGCTGCACTTTGTCTCGCATGAGTTGCATACTGATACGTTCTTGACGTTTTTCTGATAATGATTTATGTAATACGTCTAATGTTGACTTTATCTGATTAACGCGCCCATCTTGAACTTCGACTTGAGTTGTTACATCCTTGATTTGCGTTTCTAAAGTGCGATGTGTCAGCGCCAATTTTAACGTATCTAATGTCTCAAAACGCTCTTTTTGTGCAATATAATCGATTGCTTGCGCTGATTGTTCAGCAAGCGGCTCAATACGTCCTTGAATTTCATAAATTATGTTAGCAACTCGCGCTAAATTATCACTTGTTTGTGTTAACTCTTTTTGTGCACGTTCTTTATTTTGCTTATACTTATATACGCCAGCAACTTCTTCAATAATTCCGCGTCGCTCTTCTGGTTTCGCATTAAAAATACCTTCAACACGACCTTGCGAGATAATCGAAAAGCTCTCTCGACCGAGACCAGTATCCATAAATAATTCATGAATATCGCGTAATCGACTATCAACACCATTAATTTGATACGTACTCTCACCAGAACGATATAATTTTCTTGTAATACGAATTTCATTAAATTCTGACTTAACATAACGATCTGAATTATCAAATGTCATCGACACCTCTGACCGATTTAGTGCATGGCGCTTATTTGTACCACCAAAAATAACATCTGACATTTTTGTGCCACGCAAGTCTTTGGCACTTTGCTCACCCATAACCCAGCGAATTGCCTCAATAATATTAGATTTTCCTGAACCATTTGGGCCAACAATGCCTGTCATACCAGGCATAAATTCAATAATCGTCTTATCAGCAAAGGACTTAAAGCCACTGATTTCAAGGGATTTAAGTTTCATAGTTTACTTATCTTCCAATAGTTTTAATGCAGTACGCGCAGCAGCCTTTTCGGCATCTTTAATCGATTTACCCGTACCACGTGCCAATTCGTGATCATCAACTGAAATACTAGCTTCAAA
>AEMJ01000408.1 GCA_000166735.2 Leuconostoc inhae KCTC 3774
AGAAGATATATGGGAGGCTTTTATTGGTGCCTTATATTTAGATCAAGGCCTTGAGGCCGTCAGTGTCTTTTTAGATCAAACTTTATTTGCAGCAATCGATACAGATTTTTTTGATCGCTTTATTGATTTTAAAAGTCGATTGCAAGAAAAGCTTACAAAAAAATGGTGCGGTCGATATCTATTATCGTACTGAAAGTGAACAACCATTAGCTGGTAATACGCAACTA
>AEMJ01000407.1 GCA_000166735.2 Leuconostoc inhae KCTC 3774
CGATTAAATACAACAATCGAAGATGTTACGCGTAATTTTGATAGATTTGAATTTGGTGAAGCTGGCCGTGAACTGTATAACTTTATTTGGTCTGATTTTGCTGATTGGTACATTGAAATGACCAAAGAAACCCTGAATGGAGATGCTGATAAAGCACCCGTACAACAAACATTAGCGTATGTCTTAGATCAAACATTGCGTCTGCTACAGCCAATTATGCCGTTTGTTACAGAATCAATTTGGCAAGAAATGCCTGATCAGGCTGGCAAAAATGCTGATTTTTCTGTTACAAAATATCCAGTGGTACATGCTGAACTAGCCAATGAAGCAGCTGAAATGGCATTTAAATCACTACAAGATTTAATTGTGGCTGTGCGCAACATTCGTTCGGAAGCACATGCGCCAATGTCAACAGCAATTGATTTATTAGTTAAAACAACTGATGATAAGTTGATCGATATCTTTAAATCAAATGTAGATTATATTAATCGTTTTGCACATCCAAAGTTATTGCAAATCTCGGCAGAAATTGACATACCGGCATTGGCTATGTCACAAGTTATTTCTGGTGCAGAGATTTATGTGCCTTTGGCTGAGTTAATTGATATCGATGCTGAAATTGATCGCTTAACAGGAGAGACTAAAAAGTTTGCTGCTGAGGTGAAGCGTGCGGAAAGCAAGTTAGGAAATGATAAGTTTGTGAACTCGGCACCAGAAGCTGTGGTTCTTTCTGAAAAACAAAAGCTTGCTGACTGGCAAGCGAAGCTAGTTGCAACAGAAGACCGATTAAACGCGCTCAAAAAAGCAAAGTAAACAATTAGAGATCTAGGGAAAATAAGTTAATCTCATTTTTGAGTCGGTATTTAAATTATGATGACTGAATTTTATAATATTAATGAAAACCATCCAAACAATTTTAATTTAACGCAAGTGCCAGATATGGATGTGGACACAATCTGGACATTACAAGAAAAAGCTCAGGCAAAACATAAAGGCCTTGTCGCACAAGTATATGATCGTGTTTCTCTAGGTTTTTTAGAAGATAGAGGATTTAATCTGATATATACGACTCATTTTGCTAAATTGAATGTACGAGATTATGCTGGTGAACCAGTTGTTACGGTTGATGAATTAGAGCCAGATCTAAAGCAAGAGTTATTAATACTGCTGCGCGATCATTATGAACGCATCCATCGTACTAATCCGGCTTCCAAGAATATAAACTATCAAGATTGGCTATTTGATAATCACCATTTTGATTTGAAACATAGCATTGTAAGATTATCACAGCAACACATTGTCGCGGTCATTCTAATTTTTGAAAATGAGAATGACTTTAAACTTGGCTGGACATTTGGGGATGATATGGCGATATTACTTGATCTTTGGCGTGATTTATTAGGTATATTGCCAGTTGGAAAAGTATTATACGCAGAATTTAAAAGTAATGATTTGTTCGCAATGAGTGTATATGACACATTCATGTGGCATGATATTGATACCGTGGCGCAAACGTTGCTTTGGCAAGATACGTCAAAGAACTTGCGTAATGTCTAAAATCAGCTACAATAATATAAGAGTAACTATGTCGTCGGATTAAAAAACAAGACAAATAAGGATTAACATGTATCGACCATTATTTCCAATGTGCTATACATGAGCGTCAGTTAACACGGTTAGAGGGGGAAATATATGCCCGGAAGTAAAATACTGGCGAGCGCGCATTATGTACCAAATGACATAGTGACCAATGATGATTTGGCACAAATAATAGATACCAATGATGAATGGATACAATCACATACAGGTATTAAAACAAGACATATATCATTACAAGGTGAAAATACGAGTGATTTAGCAACGCAAGCTGCTAAATTAGCATTAGCGCAAGCTCATATGAAGCCAGAAGACATCGATCTAATTATTGTAACAACATTTACACCCGATGGATTAGCACCATCGACTGCAGCACTAGTACAGCGCAATTTAGCAGCAAAAAATGCTTGGGCTTATGATATTGTGACTGCCTGCGCTGGTTTTGTGTTTGGTTTGAGTACGGCAGATAAATTTATTCGCTCAGGGACTTACAAAAATGCACTTGTAATCGCTGCTGAGGTTAATTCAAAGATGATGGATTTCTCAGACCGTACAAGCACCGTTTTTTTGGTGATGGGGCGGGAGCTGTAGTAATGACGGCAGATGAGCATGGCGATGGCATAGTTGCTGGAGAGGAGATGCATACAATTGGAAATGCAGATGTTGTGCATTCGGGTCGTATTGCACCTTTAACGCAGCTGTCACCAGATAATTATCCTAAGATAGATGCTTTTTCGCAAATTGGACGCGACGTTTTTAACGAAGTGACAGAGTTAATTCCACAGCACATTTACAGTTTTTTAGAAAATAAATCTTTAAAACCTAGTGACGTAGATTATTTTATACCACATCAAGCCAATCTCAGGCTGATTGAATATATTGCAAACGCATTAAATGAACCAATCGATAAATTTTCAACAAACGTCATTCGTAACGGTAATACTTCTTCTGCTGG
>AEMJ01000406.1 GCA_000166735.2 Leuconostoc inhae KCTC 3774
TCAGAAAATGTTATCAAACAGAATGGCACTTATATCAAAGTCAATAAAAATTAACGGCATTCAATCAGGAACAACAAAAATTGTCAGTTTTTGGCTCTGATTACGATGCGACACTGTTGATGTCACAAGTTATTCAAGAATTTGCCGTGCCATATGGTGATGCAAAGGCAAATTATGAGTTATTAGGTCAAGAAATTAATCACGCAGCGATTAGATCACAATGGCATGAACTATTAAGTGGGCAATCTCGTGTGGGGAACCCTACTTTAAATCGCGTATTTAACATGCACCACAATCAGG
>AEMJ01000405.1 GCA_000166735.2 Leuconostoc inhae KCTC 3774
CTTATTTACGTCCTGATCGATTAAAAAAGCCCGTGAGCAATTTGCTAACGGTCAGATTGATAAACAAGCATTATTGATCATACAACATGAAGAAATAAAAAAGTTGTTGATGAGCAGGTAAAGGTTGGTTTATCGGCGGTGACTGATGGTGAATTTAATCGCTCATGGTGGCATTTAGATTTTTTAGGGCAACTCGGAGGTTTTGAATTTTATGAACAAGAAAATTCGTATAAATTCCATGGTGCTAATACACGGACTACTAATGTACGTTTGAATGGTAAGGTTCACGCGAACTTTGCACATCCTTTTTTTGAGGATTTTACTTATCTGCAATCAATTGTACCAGCTGGGATTGAAGTGAAACAGACGATACCATCACCGACCTTAGTCATTAAACGTGATCATCGATCCGATTTGTGGTCAAACTATTACGCGACTTGGACAGGATTTTTGGATGATGTCGCACAGGCGTATCATGATACTTTGCAACATTTTTATGATTTAGGTGCACGTTATATTCAGTTAGATGATACAACTTGGGCATATTTAATTACACAATTGAATGCAAATCGTGATAACCTAAAAGAGCGGGAAAAGTATGAACAACTTGCTGAAGATAATGTTTACGTGATTAATAAAGCGTTGTCAAATTTACCAGATGATTTGAAATTATCGACACATATTTGTCGTGGCAATTTTAAATCAACTTATTTGTTCGAGGGTGGGTATGAACCTGTTGCAAAATACTTGGGGCAATTAAATTATGATGGCTTTTTCTTAGAATATGATGATGCACGTTCAGGCGATTTCAAGCCGCTATCTGATATTTGGCATAATCGACAAAATGTCGAAATTGTTCTTGGGTTATTAACCTCCAAGTCAGCTGATCTAGAGGATGAAAAAACCATTATATCTCGCATTATTGCGGCACAAAAATATGTACCAAAAAGTAATCTTGCATTATCTACACAGTGTGGCTTTTCTTCAACCGAGGAAGGTAATGTACTAACAATTCCTGATCAATGGCAAAAATTAGCTTTAGTTAAAAAATAGCTGACGAACAATTAAGTTAAAAATTTTCGTGCAGATTAATGAACTGGGAGAATGTGATAAACTAAACTGATATTATAGAGTAAAATAAGAGATGAAACACAAGAAGATATGCTTAAAGGAGAAAAATAATGGCAGAAACAGTTGTTGAAAGTTTTACATTAGATCACACAAAGGTTAAGGCACCTTATGTACGCGTTATTGAGTCACAAAATGGTCCACAGGGTGGACACATCACAAACTATGATTTACGTTTGACACAACCTAATGAAACAGCTATTGAAACTGGTGGATTGCATACGTTAGAACATCTATTTGCAGGGCTTGTGCGTGATGAAATTGATGGGATTATTGATATGTCGCCATTTGGTTGCCGCACAGGATTTCACGTTATTTCTTGGGTAGATTATGATGCTGAAACACTGGCGAAAGTATTCAAAAAAGTACTTGAAAAAATTGTTAGTGATGAAATAACGGAAGTACCAGCTGCTGAAATTGAGAGCTGCGGTAATTTTAAAGATCACAGTTTACATTCAGCAAAAGAATGGGCTAAAATTATTTTGGCACAAGGCATTTCAAGTGATGCATTTGAACGCAAAGTTGTCTGAATACAGCATTACAATCAATTGCTAATATGACACTAGCAACAAAGAAGAGCAAAGTATAGATGAATCATTAAACAGAGAGCTTCATACAAAGGGTAACATTAGGAAAATGGTTTCGGGGTTATCGTCATTGTGAGTGTGTTGTTATAAACACAAACAATTATCGGATAGTGACACGAAATGTCGTCGCGCAGTCTTATATAAGGCTGCGTTTTTTATATGTTATATTGAAAATGCTGATGATTTGATTTTGGCACTTGAATAAGCTGTAAAGAATGTTTAATACGAGACAATGTCAGTAGTTGTAACAGCACTGATTGGTAAATATGTGTTAATCTTAAATATAATCGATTACATAATCAAGGGGAATTGAGAGATGAACAACAAAATTATCATTGGACTTGTGGCTACAGGTGTGATTATTGGTGGCATTGTCGTAGCTACAAAATCGCAACAATCAACGGATGGAAAAGTCTTACGTATTGCAACACAAAATAACATATCAACACTTGATCCTAATTACGCTGATGAAATAGGTGCTAATTGGGCGGAGGTACAAACGCTAGAAGGCCTCTATACCACTGGAAAAAATGGTGAAATCGTGGCCGGCGTGGCTCAAAAGGTTGTAAAACCAACAGAAAATAATACAATATATACACTACATTTGCGGAAAAATGCAAAATGGTCAGACGGTACGAGAGTAACAGCGCAAGATTTTGTTTCCTCAGTCAAACGACAAGTGGATCCAAAAACAAAGTCAACGCGTGCCAATCATTTTAAGGATATTGCTGGATACGATGCTGTTTATAATCATCATGCAAATTTGGATCAGTTAGGTATTCAGGCTGTTGATCAATATACAGTTAAAATTCAATTATCACATCCTGTCCCTTACTTTGATTTTATTTTAGCTAACCAACTGTATCCTATTAATCGCGCTAAGGTGAAAGAATACGGTAAAAAATATGGGCAAACTGCGGCGACAACAGTTTCCAATGGTGCGTACACGATTAAAAAATGGAATCAAGCATCAACAACATGGGAATTTGCAAAAAACAAGTACTATAGTGATAGTAAAGATGTGCACTATGACACCATTAAAGCGACTCAAGTAACAGACACAACGTTAGCAGCAAAACAATTTCAAACGAAAAAAGTAGATGAAGCAACTGTTTCAGGTAGTGTATTGTCTAATTTGAAAAAGACCAATGCCGATGACATTAAAGCAACTGCTGCAGGACGTGTTGCCTTTATTGTTTGGAATGCTAATGATAAAGTTGCTAGTAACTCTAATTTAAAAAAGGCTGTGAGTTTAGCAATCAATCGTCAAACCTTGGCTGACGAAGCATTGGGTGATGGCTCTAAACCAGCAAAATCAATTATACCTAGTGGTGAAATTAAAATTGCTGGTAAAGATTTAAATGATGGTTTATCACTACCTTATAATAAAATCCAAGCACAACAATACCTTAAAAAAGCGCAGTTAGAATTAGGTCAGAAAAAATTGATATGACGCTTAATACAGCAGATACGGACGCTTACAAAGCAGTGGGTGTTTTCTTGAAGCAAAGTATTGAATCTGCATTGCCTGATGTCACGATTAATTTGAACCGATTACCTTTAAATGCTGAAATTTCAGCTTTTAATAATCACAATTTCCAAGCGGGCACACTTTCGTGGTCAACGGACTATGATGATCCAATTGACTTTTTGGATATTGCTTATTCAAAGGGTGCTATTAACTTTACAAAATGGAAAAATGATGCCTATGATAAAGTTTATGAACAAATTAATAGTCAAAATACTGCTAATGATGCACGTTATCAATTAGAACGAGAAGCAGCCAAGATTAATAATGAAGAAAATGGTGTTACGCCACTGTACCAGACATCAAATGTGCATTTACAAAGTAAGACCGTTAAAAATCTAAATTATCCATTAGTTGGTTATCAAAACTATAAATATGCTAAATAATGTGTTAATTAACTGATGAATAATGGTTACGTCGTCAATAGCTTTCAATTTGGAGAAATAAAATGATTAAAAAATAGGAATTCCGTCTAATAATGTATTACATGCCAATCCGAGATTTGGTACGAATTATGTTGACTATGTTCAAAAAATTATATTGATGGATTGACAAACGCCGGTGCATTACCTGTGATATTACCCATTGCCCAACCGGAATTAGCAAAAGCGTATGTTGATATCGTCGATGCGTTAGTTTTTGTGGGTGGACAGGATGTGTCACCTGAATATTTTGGGGAAGAACCACACTTAAAATTAGCTGAAATAGATCGCGGACGAGATGCTTTTGAAATAGCATTAGTGGCAGAGGCAATTAGACAAGAAAAACCTATTTTTGGTATTTGTCGTGGATTACAGATTATTAATGTTGCCCTAGGTGGCACATTATATCAAGATTTACCAAGTCAGTATCATACACTAACGGTGAAACATGATCAATATCCAACCAAATGGTATATGCCTACGCATCATTTAGTTGTAAAAAGCGATAGCTGGTTGAATGGTGTTATTAATGAAAACACGCTGGTTAATTCATTCCATCATCAAGCAGCTAAAAACTTAGCCGCGGGTCTAACGCTAGACGCAACTAGCACTGATGGTGTAGTTGAAGCATTTTCTGATGAGAATCGCCGAATTTATGCAGTCCAGTGGCATCCTGAAATGTTATTGATGGGCCAAGTGCCAGAAGCCCAAGCACTATTTAATGCTTTTGTTGGTAAGATTTAAATTAAAGTAAGCAGTACAAGCGTTAATCAGCTAAAAAATCAAGTGTCACCCTATGTTGAACATAAATCTAACTTAGGGATTTTTTTATTTGTTAAAAGAGCGTACAATATGTTGAGTAATAAATAACTGTATTGAGAGAAATAATATGTTTCAAAATATGAAACGCATTTTAATTGGGAAACCTCTAAAAACACTAGATGAGGGCGGTCAACAATTATCAAAGACAAAAGCATTAGCATTATTATCGTCAGATGCTTTATCATCAGTTGCTTATGGTACTGAATCAATCACAACAGCCCTATTGGCTGCTGGTGCTGTCGCATTATGGTTGCAGCTACCGATTGCTTTATTGGTATTAATATTGCTGGCAGCGATTGTCATGAGTTACCGGCAAATTATTCATGCATACCCTTCTGGTGGTGGCGCTTACGCTGTTGCAAGTGAGAACTGGGGACCAAAAGCCGGCTTAATTGCCGGCGGCTCGCTATTGGTTGACTATATGTTAACGGTGGCGGTTTCGGCTTCGGCCGCTGCTGATGCGATTACAGCTGCTGTGCCAGCGGTGTTACCTTTTGCAGTGCCACTAGCGATTATAGTTGTTATTTTACTCACTGGTATGAATTTGCGTGGATTACGTGAAAGTGCTAATTTTTTGATGTTTCCAGTTTATTTTTTTGTGGCTGTCATAGCGTTAATGATTATTTGGGGCCTTTTTCAGGCAATAACAGGTCAATTACCTTATCATGCTGCCGCAAAGGTTGGCACAAGTTTTTCTGGCTTATCATTTGTTTTATTTATGCGCGCGTTTTCAAGTGGTTCATCATCATTAACAGGTGTCGAGGCAATTTCAAATGCTGTGCCAAACTTTAAAGTGCCCAAAGAACGACATGCTGCCGCAACATTAACAACAATGGCTCTTATTTTGGCTACATTCTTTGGTGGTATTACATTTTTGAGCTACTGGTATGGTATTAGACCAGATGCACATTCAACCGTATTATCACAAATTGCGGCTATGACATTTGGCGGTCATGGTGTTGGTTTTTATGTGGTGCAATTAGCAACGGCTATGATATTGGCAGTTGCTGCCAATACTGGTTTCTCAGCTTTTCCGATGCTTGCTTTGAATTTGGCTCGCGATAAATATTTGCCACATCTTTACATGGATAAGGGTGATCGTTTAGGATATTCTAATGGTATTTTATCACTTGCTTTTGGTGCAGTGGTGTTGTTGTTGATTTTTCATGGCTCAACGGACGCATTAATCCCATTATATGCCGTTGGTGTTTTCGTCCCATTCACCTTATCGCAATCAGGCATGATTATTCACTGGTGGCGTAAGCGACCAAAAAACTGGCTGATTAAAGCAATCATTAACTTTATTGGTGCTTTTATTTCGGCCGTATTAGTTATAACATTGTTTGCGACGCGTATTGAACATGTATGGCCTTACTTATTAATTATGCCTATTGTCATGTACATGTTCTTGAAAATTAAGGGTCATTATACGAGTATTGCAAGGCAATTAAGATTAGCATATGCTAAAAATGACCATGCGGTGCGCCACCACTATGATGGATCAACAGTCATTGTATTAATATCAAATGTCACAAAGGTGACGACTGAAGCAGTTGATTATGCTTTATCAATCGGTGACAACGTTGTGGCCATGCATGTGAGTTTTGATGTGAATCCCAAAAAAGAATTAGAAACATCCAACCAATTTAAAGTTGATTTTCCAGATGTCCGTTATGTGGATATCCATTCTTCTTATCGATCAATTATTAAACCAGCAGTGAGTTTTGTAGACGCGGTAGTTAAGCAGGCAGAAAAGCGCAATCATTCGGTGACGGTGTTGGTACCACAGTTTGTACCTAAAAAGCCTTGGCAAAATATTTTGCACAATCAAAATTCGTTACGTTTGCGAACAGCCTTTGCTTCACGAAAAGATATCTCAGTATCAACTTATTATTACCATTTATCAGAGTAAAGAAAACAAATAAACATGAAAGGTGATAGCGTGGGATAGTGTTAAATAGTTCTCACGCTACTGATAGTCTTATGTCGCAAGATACAAAATTAATGCTATTTTTATTTGGGTAGTGATTGCCATGTTGATCTCGACAATTGGCTTAATTATAATTATGCGTTGGTATCATCGTGAGGTGAATAAGGTCAAACAAGCTAAACGTGATGAAAAAATGAAACAGCATGATAATGAATAGTTGAAAAAACACCAACAGTGAAAGATGCCAAGTGGATTAGATGTTATCTAACTTTCTTTTAGTCTTTTACTGTTGGTGTTATTTTTTTAATAAGTTATTGTCGCTTTTTAACAACGAGCTTTAAAATAGTGTTTATTTCATTAAAATGTTTCTGTTTCAATTTGGTCTAATTTCTCAGTCCAATCAACTTCAGGATACTTACGAGACAAGGCCGTTGCTAAAACACGCTTTGCTAAATTACCATTACGGGTAAAAATCGGGCCATGAAAATATGATCCGTAGACATTACGGTAAATCACGCCTTCAGTTTGATCCATCCCGTTGTTACCATTACCTGAAATAACAGTCCCTAAGGCGCGTTCATTTTTACCTAAGAAAGTACGACCTTGGTGGTTTTCAAAGCCATGATAAGTTTCATCCGTATCATTATTTTTAATCACAATATTGCCAGTAAGTCGTTTATTATTTAACGTCGTTAATTTAGGCTCATGCATGTTAATTGTGTAATGATCCATGACGCCGATACCATCAACTCTAGTGCCATCAGCCATGACCATATAATGGCCAAGAAGTTGAAAACCACCGCAAACAGCCAATAAAGGGCCATCGTTTTCAATATAATGGCGCAGTTGGTCGGCCTTATTTTTCAAATCTTTGGCAACAATTGTTTCTTCATAATCTTGCCCGCCACCAAACAAAGCAAAATCAAAGCTATCAGCATCAAAATCATCTCCAAGTGATACCAGATGATAATTAACAGCAACACCAATTTGTTTGGCATAATATGTTAATGCAATAATATTGCCGTAATCACCGTATGTATTCATCAAATTACCATAAAGGTGCGCAACAGAAATCTCGAAATTTGCCATTAAAATCCTCCTTTGATATAGCCGGCTGCGCCAAGTTGTTCACGTAACTGCAGCATAGCTGTATAAGTTGCTGCGATATACACTTTATCGGTTGGTAGTGATTTAATTGCAGTCACAATTTGAGTTAAATCTTCATAGACAGCTTGATCCGGAAAACCGGCCATTTTCAAACGGACACGCAAATCTTTATAGCGTTCACCACCAGTAGCAACTGCTTTGATGTTGGTATCATGTAGTTTTTCAAATTCTGCATCCCAAATCCAACTGGTATCGATGCCATCCGCGTAATTGGCATTTAGCAAAGCTAACAATGAAAAATCATCTTTTTCAGTGACCATCATGTCGATAACAGAATTTGTGCCAACGGGATTTTTAATCAAAACAATGATGACGTCTTTACCATCAACATGAAGCGCTTCTTGACGACCAAATATTTGCGCATTGGATTCAAAGGCTGTTTTATTTTTTCGGGATCGACATTAAACTCACGGCCAACTGCAAAAGCAGTCAGTGCGTTGTAAATATTGTACAACCCACCAATTTCAATGCGCAGTGGCGTGTTATCAATGCTAAAAGTTGAATATTTGGGTGTTAAGTCAGTGATACTAGTGACTTGATAGTTTAATTTTGGACGTACAAAGCTGTCTGTTGTACTGAAATACTTACCTAAATTAGCGTAAGTTATAAAATCATAGTTTAAAACAGAATGATCTGTAGGGGATAAGATGCCGTCGGTATTGATTGGTGCAACAGTTGGGTTATAATCAGCTGGTTGTATATGATTAAAGCCAAAGTATTTGCGTTCATTGGTGAAATCACCACGTGTAAAAATTGGTGAATCACCATTAGCTAGAACAATAGCCTCGGGCGCATGCTTAATACCAGCAATAATTTTATCGTATGTCGTATAAATTTCACCATAACGATCAAGTTGATCACGGAAAATATTGGTCAGCACAAACATTTTTGGCTTTATTGCTGCAGCAATCTTTTCAACGTTTGCCTCATCTACTTCAAGTACAGCAACTGGCTTTTGGCCATTTGGTGAGGGTTTAACTTTTGCTGTGACAAGCGTGCCTGTGATGCCTTGAATCATGTTTGAACCAGAAGGATTAGTAATGACAGTATAACCACCTGCCTGCAAGACACGTGTGATAAGGGCAGTTGTTAGTGTTTTACCATTTGTACCAGTCACGATGATTAACTCAAAATCCTGTTGGATTTTTGTTAAAATATTGGGATCGATTGATACCGCGAGTTTACCTGGTAAGCTTGTGCCACCACGATGTAAAATGTCATGCAAAAGCCAATAAGAACTTTTTGCAGTGATGCGTGCTAGTGTGCTTTTAAGTGTCATAATTTCCCCGCTTTCATGATTATAATTTTACCACGAGCAAGCGTGTGGTGGGAATATTTACTTAAAAGTTAAGTCATATCTAGCAATATTATGATCAAGCTGTTTTAATATTCATGAAAGCTGAAAGTGTTAGTATTAAAAGAGAGATATAAAGCAACTGCGTTTGAAGGAGTTATATGGGGATGTTACCGAATAAAAAAGAAAAACCAGCGCTTGTGGTTAAATATAACGATTGTTGGCGGTCTGACGGGTGTTTTATTGATAGCCAATGTCAGTAACTTATCTCAATTGATTGAACCTGTTCAAGCGATGGCAATTAATGCATTACCAACTCAAACAACTGCAACTGGTCAAAAAGTAACTTTCACAAGAACATTCACTAAGCGATATTTAGTGGCAAATGCAACGCAAAAAAGATTAGTGGGATTTCAAACAATTGGCTCAAAGACATATTATTTTGAACCAAAAACAGGTGAAATGGTCTATGGCTTAAAAACGATTGCCGGAAACAGTTACTATTTTGATGAAAATGGCGTGAGTAACACACAATTAGCATATAAAAAAACAGTTGCATCAGTTGATGGTAACAATAAAATTGTCGAAAAAGCGATTGCAGATGGTATGAAACTTGTTGGAAAAAGTCCTTATGTTTATGGTGGTGGTAGAACATCAAAATCTATTGCCAATAATGAATTTGATTGTTCATCTTTTATCGCTTGGTTATATCGTCAGGCAGGACAACCGTTAGTTGTCCAGTCAGCCGCATCTACAACCATATTGAATCAAATTGGAACAACAGTGGCGTGGTCTGATATGAGACGTGGTGATATACTGGTGACCCCTGATACGTATACAGAAGAGCGACTTCATACTGCTATTTATTTAGGTAATGGTTTCATATTACATGACTCTGCACCGACTCATGGTGTCGCAATTAGTCGATTAGTTGACCTAGTAAATTCTAAAACGTCGCAAACATTGACATGGTCGGGATTATTTAAACCTGGAGCGGTGCGACAAGTTGTTGATAATTAATTTTAAGATATCACTTCAAATCATGGTTTTTTGTTGTGTTAAAAATTGCTATAATAGTAAGAGACTGTTTTTGTTTGAACAACTTAACTGAGATGTTCAACATAAATTTTATTTAATAAGTCAGGGGGTAAGTGTTGATAAACGATGGGGTTATTAAGGTTATGAAATCACATCGTCAACACGTTAAAGATATGGCACAACTATTCTTTGAATACGGCGCAATGAGTTCAGGTAAATCGATTGAAATTTTAAAAGTAGCGCACAATTACGAATCACAAGGTCGACAGGTACTTTTGATGACGCCAATTACTGATACACGTGCAGGTATTGGGGTTGTCGCAAGTCGTATCGGGTTATCCCGTGAGGCTTTAGCAGTCAAACCAGCAGACGATTTATATGTTTTGATTAAAAGTATGGCAGCTAATGATTTGGCCGTTGTTTTAGTGGATGAGGCACAGTTTTTAACACCAGAACAGGTAGATCAACTAGCCTATACAGTAGATAACTTACATATTCCAGTGATGGCGTTTGGCTTAAAACAAGATGCTTTCAACAATTTATTTGCTGGATCAAAACGATTGATCGAATTAGCGGATAAACTAGAAGAAATGAAAACCATTTGTTCATTTTGTGGCAAAAAAGCAACAACCCAACTGAGAATAGTCAATGGTAAACCGCAACGGCAAGGCGCACAAGTATTCATTGGGGGTGACGAAGCTTACATTCCAACGTGCCGCCGTCATTGGTTCAATCCTGATCTAGACAAAATTGCGACAATGTTTCCATATGAAGCAACTGAACATGCCAAATAAACAGGTAATAAGAATTAACAGGTAGTTAATTCGTACATAACATAAATACGTGAACTGTAACATGTAGCAATCAGTTCACATCTTGGAGAATAATAGATGGACCCAATATTTCAATCATTACAAACAGTTGTTGATCGCTATGATGAGCTAAATGAGCAGTTGGCTGATCCAGATGTTGCTGGTGACGGCCAACAATATATGGCGTTGTTAAAAGAAGCAGGCGAAATGCGAGAAACTGTTGAAGTGTATACCCACTATCAACAAGTGATGCAAGGTATTTCGGATGCTGAAGACATGCTTGATGATGCCGAAATGGCACCACTTGCCAAAGAAGATTTGAACACGTTAAAACCTGAAAAAATTGTATTAGAAGATCAACTTAAAATTTTGATGTTACCAAAAGATCCAAATGATGATAAAAACATCATCATGGAAATACGTGGCGCAGCGGGTGGCGACGAGTCATCGCTATTTGCTGCAGATTTACTTGATATGTACCGCCGTTATGCAGAAAAGCAACGTTGGGTTGTGAGCATTATTGATGAAACAATCACTGAAGTTGGTGGCTATAAAGAAGTAGCTATTATGATTACTGGTGATAATGTCTATTCGAAGCTAAAATTTGAATCTGGTGCACATCGTGTTCAGCGTGTACCGTCAACAGAAACACAAGGTCGTGTACATACGTCGACTGCGACTGTTGGGGTGATGCCCGAATTTGAGGAAATTGATTTCGAATTGGCTGAATCTGATTTGGAAGAGGAATTTTTCCGATCAGGGGGTGCTGGTGGACAAAACGTCAACAAGGTGTCAACAGCTGTACGCTTAGTGCACAAACCAACTGGTATTATGGTTAAAATGCAAGAAGAACGTACGCAAATCAAAAACCGTGATAAAGCACGTAAATTACTTGCTAGCCGTGTATATGATTTTTATGCACAACAAAACGAAGCCGAATATGCAGAGAAACGTAAATCTGCTGTTGGTACTGGTGATCGTTCTGAACGTATCCGGACCTATAATTATCCGCAAAATCGTGTCACGGATCATCGTATTGGCTTGACGCTCAATAAACTTGACCGTATTATGAATGGTGAACTGGGTGAAATTGTGGATGCACTTGTTATTGCAGATCAAACAGCTAAGTTAGCTGAATTAAACCAAGCCTGAAAATGACTGAAAAACAATTTGAAACACCAAAACAATTTAAGCAGGTTGGTAATTATGAACCTACACGTCAAATAATGCCAGATAAATTGACCGCACCAAAATGGTATGACTGGGACGATATTAAGAAACCTACAAAGCCAAGCCAAGTTAAAATTTCGTTACTTGAGGGCCGTAAGTGGGCAATTGCAGAATTGACAAGTGTTGGCATGCCAAAAGAAGATGCCCAAGACAACGTCGATTTTTTATTGAGTGGTGCATTAAATATTAATTATGCCTACTTACGTGCAAACATAACACGCACGATGCCGTCTGATTTAGCAGCTATTTGGCCAAAATGGCTGGCCAAGTTGATGAATAATGAACCTGTGCAATATATTTTAGGCCATGCACCTTTTTATGGTCGTGAGTTTATGGTTGATTCCAGGGTTTTGATACCACGCCCTGAAACGGAACAATTAGTTGAATGGATCTTAAAAGATGCTGGTAGTAAAAATGGCAAACCAGTTTCAGTGTTAGATATTGGGACAGGAACTGGCGCGATTATTGAGACTTTGATGTTAGAAAATCCTCGTGTACGCGGATTTGCGGCAGATATTTCATCAGGTGCTTTAGCAGTTGCAGAAATGAATGCGCAGCGTTTTGGTTTAAATTATCTACATCTGGTACAAAGTGATGTCTATAGCGCTGTAGAAGGACTCGAATTTGATATTATTGTTAGTAATCCACCCTACATTGCAACAACTGATGAAGATGAGATGGCTGACAATGTGCTTGAATATGAACCGCACACTGCATTATTTGCCGATCATGATGGTTTAGCAATTTATGAAAAAATAGCAGCGGATTTAGCACTTTATTTATCTGATAACGGCCGTGCGTATTTTGAAATTGGCTATAAACAAGGACAGCAGGTTGTGTCAATGATGCAGCATGCCCTGCCACAGGCAGAAGTGACACTGAAAAAAGATTTCTCAGGCCTAGATAGAATGGTCAGAGTAGTGAAAGGATAGTCGCGTAAGCTTATTATTAAGCATTGACGCATATGGTTATAATGAAGACTGAATTATTAACAAGTAACGATATAAAACGAGCCGGTGAATTACTTAGGGCCGGTGAAGTAGTTGCTTTTCCGACGGAAACCGTTTATGGATTAGGCGCCGATGCAACGAATGAAACAGCTGTCAAAAAAGTCTTTACAGCTAAGGGACGACCAGCAGATAATCCGTTAATTATGACTATTGCTGATGAAAAGCAATTGGATGAGTTTGTTTTGATTTCACAAGCAGCACGACAATTAATGACAGCCTTTTGGCCGGGATCTCTGACAATTATTTTACCTATTAAACCAAAAAAGTAGCAATGATCGTAACTGGTGGCTTACAAACAGTAGCATTTCGTTTGCCTGATAATGATGTGGCTCGTGTGGTGATTCGTGACGCAGGTGTGCCAATTGTCGGGCCAAGTGCAAATACTTCTGGTAAACCGTCGCCAACAACTGCGCAACACGTTTGGCATGATATGAATGGTAAAATTGCTGCCATTGTTGATGATGGTCCAACACAAATTGGTGTGGAGTCGACAGTTATTGATATGTCTGCTAACGTGCCAACTATTTTACGACCTGGCGCTGTCACGCAGCAACAGCTGCAAGATGTATTAGGTGTCACAGTGATTGATGCGACAAGCACGACATCAGTGGCGAGTGACGTGACACCTAAAGCACCGGGGATGAAATATCGGCATTATGCACCGGATAAAAAGTTGTTATGTTTGATAGGCTAGATGCGATAGATCTAATGCATAGTTTACAAACACATGATGTTGTCATGGCACAGGATACAACAATTGAAGTGATGCAGTTATCGTTAGAACAATCATGGTCGCTTGGTGAAACACTTGAAACTGCCACGGAGCAATTATTTGCAGGTCTACGTTTTTATGATGATGAGGCACAAGTGGCGACGATTTATGTTGAAAAAATGTCACCAATTGGCATTGGTAAAGCATTCAATAATCGTTTAGCAAAGGCAGCGGGTAATCAGGAATTTAATCTGTGAGTAAAAGAGGAGAATCCCTCTTTTTTATTTACAGAAAACGATTTGTGGTTCATATGTAAACGTTTACATATGAAACGCCGTCAGATGGGCATTCTAGATGATTTTGCCTGATATAACAAGGATTTACCCGACAATTCACTTGATATTTTGTAAGCGCTTTGATAAACTAATAACAGAGGCTGTTTAACAGCTAAAAAGGAGAAATTAATTATGACACAATCAAAAGACTTTCATATCGTAGCAGAAACAGGGATCCATGCACGTCCAGCAACTTTGTTGGTACAAGCAGCATCAAAATTCACTTCAGATGTGACATTGTCATACCAAGGTAAAGATGTTAACTTGAAGTCAATCATGGGTGTGATGTCATTGGGTGTTGGTCAAGGTGCTGATGTGACAATCAAAACAGACGGTGACGATGAGGAAGCTGCTATGGCAGCCATCGTTGAAGCAATGGAAACAGAAGGACTTGCAGAATAACAATGTCTAATAACTTCAAAGGAATCGCGGCAAGTAATGGGATAGCAATTGCTAAAGCTTATTTGTTAGTTGATCCAGATTTGTCTTTTACAAAGACAACAATTACAGATGTGACGGCTGAACAGGCACGTGTCGACGATGCTTTGAAGGCTGCTAGTGCTGATGTTGAGATCATTAAATCTCGCGCTGAAAAAACTTAGGTGCTGATGAAGCACAGGTATTCGAGGCGCATTTAATGGTTCTGTCAGATCCAGAAATGTCTGGCGCATTCAAACAGAAGATTGCTGATGATAAAGTGAATGCTGAACAAGCAGTCAAAGAAGTGACAGACATGTATATTGGCATGTTTGAAGCTATGACTGATAATGCTTATATGCAAGAGCGTGCAGCAGATATTCGTGATGTGACTAAACGTATTTTGTCACATCTTTTGAATGTGGCATTGCCTAACCCGGCTCTAATTGATGAAGAAGTCGTTCTAGTATCAAAAGATTTAACGCCTTCTGATACTTCTCAACTTGATCGTCAATTCGTTAAGGGCATTTTAACTGATTTGGGTGGTCGCACAGCACATGCTTCAATTATGGCACGTACATTAGAAATTCCTGCAGTGGTAGGTTCTGAAGTAGCTACGCAAAAAATCACGGCAGGTGTGACAGTGATTGTCGATGGATTAACTGGTGACGTGATTGTTGATCCAGATTCAGAGACGTTGGCAACTTACCAACAAAAAGCCGCTAATTATTTGGCTCAGCGTGCAGAATGGGCCTTATTAAAAGACCAACAATCTGTTAGTGCGGACGGTAAGAACTTTGTGTTGGGTGCTAATATTGGCTCACCTAAGGATATGGATGCTGTATTAGAAAATGGTTCGGAAGGCGTTGGTTTATATCGTACTGAATTCTTATATATGGAATCAGATCACTTACCAACCGAAGACGAGCAATTTGTTGCCTATAAAGCAGTTGTCGAAAAGATGGCGGGTAAGCCAGTTACTGTGCGTACCATGGATATTGGCGGTGACAAAAACTTAAGTTATTGGAAATTACCAAAAGAGGAAAATCCTTTCTTAGGTTATCGTGCCATTCGTATTTCTTTGGATCAAACAGAAATTTTCCGGACACAGTTACGCGCGTTGCTACGTGCATCTGCTTATGGTAATTTATGGATTATGTTCCCAATGATTGCTACGTTAGGTGAATTCCGTGCGGCTAAAAAAGTCTACTTAGAAGAACGCGCTAAGCTTGAAGAAGCTGGCGTGTCAATGGGTGAGATCAAGCTAGGAATTATGATTGAAATTCCAGCAGCAGCCGTTTTGGCAGATAAATTTGCCAAAGAAGTTGATTTCTTCTCAATCGGTACAAATGATTTGATTGGTTATACAATGGCCGCTGATCGTGGTAATGATAAAGTTGCCTATTTGTATCAACCTTATAACCCATCTATTTTACGTTTAATTAGTAACGTCATTACAGCAGCTCACAATGAAGGCAAATTCGTTGCGATGTGTGGCGAAATGGCTGGTGACCCGATTGCTGTACCTGTTTTGATGGGTATGGGATTAGATGAATTTTCAATGAGCGCGCCATCTGTTTTGCAGACACGTTCGTTGATGAAAAAGCTGAATACTGTTGACATGAAGTTGTTAGCTGAGAAAGCCTTAGACGCGGAAACCAATGATGACGTTATTGCATTGGTTGAAGCAGCGACAAAATAATGTGTTACAATTTTAAACTAAATTAATATAAATCAGAACAACTGCAAATATGACTTGAATGTTGAAGTCGAGTTTGCAGTTGTTTTTATTTGTGTTTTTTGTAACCATTTGCCATTTTGTTCGTTATATCTATGAAAGGGGGGAATATGAAAATTAATCACTATGAAAAAGAACTTATCAATATTGCAAATGAAATCATTGGCTTTTTGATTAATAATGGCGCTAAAAAAAATGATGCGCAAGACATCATGCAGGATGTCTTTGTAAAATTACTTCAAGCAGATATTCTATTGGCACCAGATAAACTAAGACCATGGCTATATCGCGTTGCGTTATCGCGTTTTTACGACATTTATCGTCGACAAAAACGTTATCGTGATATTTTGCTAGAACAATATGCACAATATTCTGAAGTTGAACCAATACTGGCAGATTATAGTGGTTTACAACGCGCATTGGAAAAATTAAATGATTACCAAAGCGCGTTGATTGTATTATATTATGATGATCGAAAACACATCAACGATATCGCTATGATATATGATGTCAGTTCATCTAAAATTAAAGTCGATTTATATCGAACGAGACAGCAACTAAAAGACATAATGATGGGGTATGAAAATGAGTGACAATGTTAATTTTGAAAAGATTATTAAAACAGAGAAACGCAAAAAATGGTTAAAAACAATAGCTGTTTCTGGTGCAGCAACAGTGATAATTGGAGGTAGTGTATTCTATGCTATTCATAAACAAGTAGGCATACAAATGGCAAAACAAGCATCAAAACAACAACGGCAATTTAATATTGATGATCTTATATCTTCGCCAAACATTATATCGACTTCACAATATTTTTCAATGACAAAAACAACACAGAGCACATTGAAAAGTGATCGTGAAAAAATATTGATGGTTACCGTGTTGCCTACCCAGAAAAAATGTGACATTTAACACGCATGGTGTTGAAAGTGCTTCTGCACAAACACCAAATATTTATAATAAAAATCCAGCAACTAAAGAAATCATTGCCACTAACCGGCAGTCACAACAAAAAGAACCACTATTTTTCAATGTGAAGTATGAACATGCATACCAATCTGAAAAAGATAAAAAAGAATTGTTAGCGTCAAGTATACCAACGCATGAGGCCGAAACATTAAGTCAGTTATCAAATACTTTAGGTGAAGTGGCAATTACTTTTGATAAACGCTATTCCTATGATGACATTCGACAAATGATGCCCGAAAATGTCATGATTAATTATTATTGGTTAGGGATTCATAGTGATAAATTGGATACAATGAGTGCGGCAGGGTCTTACATTGGTTTAAATGCTAGTGATGATGGTACTGGAAAGTTGACTGAGGGAGCTGAAGTAAAAGCAGGAAAAATGATTTTTCTGGTTATCAAGGACTAAAAAGTGCGTTAGAGCAACAATCTGGGCAACGAACGGTTAATGATATTGATATTGCAAAAGACGGTCAAAGGCAAATGTCAAAGAACCTCAAAACAGCAAAGTTTGCTGGTGTAATTGTGACTGGTCGGACACAGAATTTAGCTAAATTGGATAATCAAAAGTATACATTTGCGACAAATGTTGGTGTTACAACACCAATTATGCCATATCAAGCCCCTATCAAATAACTTCTATCACAACCACCGTTTGGTGGTTGTTTTTGTGTTAAAATATAACTTATGAAGATTCTAGCATTTGATACAAGTAACCAACCACTGACAGTGAGTTTGGCGGAAGATAATCAGGTAAAACGTGTTTTTTCAACCAATGAGGCGCGTAACCATTCGATTCAACTTTTACCTGCAATTCAGGAAACAATTGCAGCTCAAAATTGGACGCTGACAGATATTGATCGCATCGTAGTTGCGCAAGGTCCAGGCTCATTCACTGGCTTGCGAATTGGTATTACTGTGGCTAAAGTATTAGCTGATACTTTAAAAATAGATCTTGTTGGTGTCTCTAGTCTCGCTGTGTTAGCAGAACAAGTAACGACACAAGGGCTGATTGTGCCCTTGTTTAATGCGCGTAATGAGAATGTTTTTGCCGGTGTTTATCGCGAAGGCAACAATATTTTAGCTGACGCACATCAGCCAATTGCTAATTTATTTAACTGGTTGCAGACTTTTGATGAACCAATTATTTTTTTAGGTGATACTGATGTTTTTTCTGCGCTTATTATTGAGACATTTGGCACGCGGGCTCATATGTTAACGCCAAGTGAGAGCTTACCAGATGGCCACGGTATTGTATCGTTAGGCATACAGGCAAGCCCAGTCACCAGTATTGCTGACTTTAACCCACAATATTTGCGTAAAACACAAGCAGAGTTGAACTGGCTTGCCGCACATCCTGGTGAGGATAACCCTGAAAATTATGTTTTTGAAGTTTAATCGCAATAATAAATTACCAAAGATACTCTTTAAATTTGAACAAAAATCTGTTGATTCAAAAGGCTATTCATTTACGCTACGACGAGCTAATGTTGAAGATATTGATATTCTTGTGCATATTGAAGAGGCTGTGTATGCTGGCACTGCGCCTTGGCTACTGCGCGATTTTTTGAGTGAACTGTCACGACCAAATGTACGTTTATATTTGGTTATGGAACGTAAGGGGCAAGTGATTGGTTTTGCCGGTGTTGCCTATCAGCGTGATCAACGTGATATGCACATCACAAACATTGCAATTGTGCCAGTTTGGCAAAATAAAGGGTTAGGCACCCTGATGATCAATGAACTACTTGATTTCTCAAGAAAGCTAGGTGTTGACTCTATGAGTCTAGAAGCACGTGCTTCAAATCGTAGTGCCATTATGTTGTACTCACGATTAGGTTTTGAACAAAGTGGCATCAAAAAAAGCTATTATATCGGTGATCACGAAGATGCAATTTCAATGGTAAATAATCTTGATAGTAAAACGCGCAACAATTGAAGATAGTAATCGCATATTTAATCTCGCAAATGCTGCGTTTGTGCCATCACCTTGGCCTAAATCAGTGTTTGAACATGAATTAAAAAGTCCGCGAAGCCAGTATTTTATACTTGATGGTGGATTTTTAGGTATGACGCAGATTTTAGATGAAGTTGAAATTAATAGCCTTGCTGTTCATCCCGACAATCAGAATCAAGGCATTGCGCAACAATTATTGACAACTGTTCTTGCTTTACCAAATGTCACACGTTTTTTGTTAGAGGTAGACGAATCAAATGTAGCAGCTATTTGTCTATATGAAAAAATGGGATTCAGTGTCTACTATCATCGTGAAAAATACTATAAAAATGGCCATGCTGCTATTATGATGGAAAGGAAAGTGTCCGTAACGAATTAATTCGTTAGGTGCACGAAACATATTATGACTAAAATTATATCGTTTGAGTCAAGTGCAGATGAAACCAGCGTGGCAATTGTTGAAGATGGCTGTACAATATTAAGTAATGCGGTTGCGACACAAATTAATTCACATCAACGATTTGGCGGTATTGTGCCCGAAGTGGCTAGTCGTCATCACATTGAGTGGATAACACGTGTGTTAGATGATGCACTGCAGACAGCTCATGTTAAACCAACAGAACTGGATGCTGTGGCTGTTACCTATGGCCCAGGTTTGGTAGGGTCATTACTTGTTGGTTTGATGGGAGCAAAGACTTTTGCTTTAGCACATAACTTACCAATTATACCGGTTAATCATTTAGCAGGACATATTGCTGCTGCCAATTTTAATACACCAATTATATATCCAGCACTAGCATTAATGGTTTCTGGTGGACATACAGAGTTGGTTTTAATGCGCGAAGAAAATAGTTTCTTAGTTCTCGGAGAAACACGAGATGATGCTGCCGGAGAAAGTTTTGATAAGGTCGGGCGTTTACTTAAACTTCCCTATCCAGCAGGTAAAACAATTGACGATATGGCCCACCTTGGTCAAGCAACGATTAAATTTCCAACGGCTATGGCGCATGAGGATAATTATGATTTTAGTTTTTCTGGCCTAAAAAGCGCTGTGATTAATTATGTTCACCACGCAGAACAAAAAGGTGAAACGATTAATCGCAATGACTTGGCTACTAGTTTTCAAAATGCGGTTGTGGATGCCTTATTAGGTCGTACGCGTCGTGCGTTACAAGATTTTCCAGTGAAAAGTTTTGTTTTGGCAGGCGGGGTGGCAGCGAATTCACAATTACGCCAAACATTGTCAGAACTGTTAGAACAATTTCCAAATACACAATTTATACCTGTACCGCGACAATATACTGGAGATAATGCTGCGATGATTGGGGCAGCCGGTTATTGGAATTATAAAGAGAAAAAGTTCGCTGGATTAGACCTTAATACAAACCCTGGATTAGATTTTGAGTTACTTGAATCATAACAAGTTTGTGAATAACTCACTATCTTTTGATAAAGAGCCTGTTTTTATGGTATAATTGTTATGCAAAAGTTCACAAAGTGAATAAAACATGCAACATGAATATATGTCCGGATCTGTTAGAATTTTCTGATGAATCTGGCACACAATAAACTGGAGAAACTTATGACACAACAACCTAAAATTCCACGTGCAACAGCAAAACGATTACCTATTTATTACCGCTATTTGACGTTTTTACATGATGCTGGCACAAATCGCATTTCGTCAGCTGAACTGAGTGATGCCATTAAATTTGATGCAGCGACGATTCGTCGAGATTTCTCTTATTTTGGTGCCTTGGGTAAACGAGGTTATGGATATGACGTTAAAGCATTGCTTGATTTTTTTGCAAATGTGCTTGACCAAGATAGTTTAATTAACGTTGCTTTAATTGGTGCCGGCAACTTAGGGCAAGCTTTGATGAACTTTAACTTTCACCAATCATCAAACATGCGTATTTCTGCTGCATTTGATGTTGATGAATCACGTGCTGGTACGATTTTGGCTGGTGTACCAATATATGCCATGACTGATTTAAAAGAACAGATGACGGCACAGCGTATTAATATCGCGATTTTAACCGTTCCACAAGAAGTTGCACAAGATATCACAAATCAACTTGTTGATGCTGGTGTTAAGGGTATTTTGAACTTTACACCATTACGTGTAACTGTACCAACGGGTGTTCGTGTGCAAAACGTTGATTTAACAAACGAGTTACAAACATTGGTTTATTTTATTGATAACTACGGTTCAATTACGACAGGATTATAAATCGCATGACCATTTTAAATTTAAACGATACAGAAAAAGTTAACGCATATCAAAGTTTCGTACGTGAAGATCCACGTGGTCAAGTAACTCAAGACCCCTTGTGGGGAGAATTAAAAGCTAATTGGGGGCATGTCTATGTTTATCATGAAACAGATGGGCAAATAGATGCCGTCTTAACTGTGCTAACTGTTGAGGCTGTTCCAGGCAAACTATTGGGATACGCAGGTCGAGGCCCCATTGGAGACGTGACAAATATTGCGCTCATAAAATCGTTGCTTGAAGAAGCACTTGCGGCATTACCAGAAAATGTATTTTTAATCCGTTTAGATCCTGAAGTAGCGTACAGTGACATATTGAATGATGCTTAC
>AEMJ01000404.1 GCA_000166735.2 Leuconostoc inhae KCTC 3774
CAAGCAGCTGGATTTGTGACACGTAATCGCGATATTAAAAATATGCATGGTAATATACAACCTCGGAAAAATGTTGTTTTGTACTATGATGGTCGCGGAGAGGGTGCTGTACCAATTACCAATGATACTGAATTAATGACGCATTTTAAAAGAGACTATCGTAATCAAATCCGTCGTGCTGCAAAAGATGGCGTCACGGTGACGAGTGGTGATACACAAGATGATGTACGCGCATTTTTTGATACGTATGTGATGATGGCTGCTGCACAAAATATTACGCATAGACCAATAGATTACTTTCTACATATGCAAAAATTGTGGCAAAATACAGGATTGTTTAAAGTATTTTTAGCACATTTTGAAGGTCAAGTCATTGCTAGTGGTATTGGTTTTAGTTATGGAGATGAAATTTGGTATATGTATGCTGGATCTAATCGACAATACGCAAAACACTATGGCCCTTATGCGGTACAATGGGAAATGTTGAAGTGGGGATTATCACTTGGCAAAGTTGAATATGACTTTGGTGGGGTTGGTGATTTTGTACCCGAAGATGGTCTTTATAAATTCAAACATGGTTTTGCGTATCATGACCCACACGCTGAATATATTGGTGAATTAGACTGGGTAGTTGATGAAATGGGCTATCAAGAGTATCTCAAGCAATTTGATTAAGTCTGTCAGCAGTTGACGGCTTTTTTTTATGGCATATGATATAATTAATAGATTATATTGGAGCAGTTATGTTGAATTTAAAAAATATTTTTATTAAGTATCAGTCGTTTTTGTTATACGTTATATTTGGTGTATTAACAACAATTGTTAATATCATTGTTTTCTTTATATTATACAATATGCTCCATACTGGTCATAATATAGCCTATGTTGTTGCTTGGTTTTGGGCAGTTTTATTTGCTTATCTCACAAATCGAGTCTGGGTATTTCATTCGACAAGTACGACGACCGCAAGCATTATAAAAGAAGTTTGGCAGTTTTATTTAGCGCGTGTTTTGACGGGGATTATTGGTTATTTTATATTGACATTTGGCGTAGATTTGCTGCGTCAAGATGCAAATATTTGGAACATTATTCAAAATATATTTGTAATTGTTTCTAACTTTGTATTGAGTAAATTAATTATTTTTAAAAAGGACAATGAACATGACAATTAAAATGATTGCATCTGATATGGATGGCACGTTTTTGACAGCCAATGATACATACAGTCAGGGGCGGTTTGAACGCATATTGGATAACTTAAAGGCACGTGATATGAGATTTATTGCTGCGTCAGGACGTCAAGTTAAAAATTTACAAGAACTTTTTGAACCAACAATTTCGAAGGGCTATGAAATTGATTATGTTGGATCAAATGGTGCGATGGTTGCAACGCATGAAGAACAACTTTATTCAGTACATTTGTCGCCAGAACAACTGCATAAAGTCATTGATTGGAACGCTAAAAATCCAGATTCGGCCGAAAATATTATTATTATGACTGGTGATAAGGCAACCTATGTCTCAAATCATGCTACCGGACCTGTCGCAAAAATGGTATTTCAATTTTATCCAAATGTGAAACAAGTTGAAAAACTGATGACAGTTGATGATCATATTTTGGAAATCACCTTTGTATGGCCAAATGATGAAGTACAACAACATGTGTCAGAATTACGAGAGATATTTGGTGACGAGTTACATGCTACTGGTTCTGGTTTTGGCTCAGTTGATGTTTTAGGTAAAGGTGTTGATAAAGCTGCTGGTCTACAAGTATTGCAAGATTATTATAATGTGCTTGATCGTGAGGTCATGACTTTTGGTGATAACGGAAATGACCTAGAAATGCTACAGAAGTA
This sequence comes from Leuconostoc inhae KCTC 3774, assembly GCA_000166735.2. Classification (GTDB taxonomy): domain Bacteria; phylum Bacillota; class Bacilli; order Lactobacillales; family Lactobacillaceae; genus Leuconostoc; species Leuconostoc gasicomitatum. The sequence goes on from AEMJ01000404.1 coordinate 1,857, forward strand.
TGAGCATGGGTATGTTATGCCCAATGCAGACAACTTTATGCTTGAAGTGATACAAAAAAAGCCCTTAACACGAACGTCAACGATGGCGTGTTAGAGACAATTGAAAACTATTTGAGTATTTGAAAGCGCACAAGCGTTTTTTTATCGTTTTGGTTTTGGAGATGCAAATCGATTAACACCAATTGATACAAGGACACCAATAAATGTATCAATGATACGATCAATCACATAAAGTACAGTGGCACCTGCCGGAATATTTAGTGAAATCATTAGCAGAGCTGCAAGTGCACCAATGACACCACTATTGAAATTAAAGCCATCCAAAAAGACAATTGCAATAATAACAAGTAATGGCAGAAAAATCATTGATACCCACGTTGCATTATGTGTTTGTGCGTGTACTAAGAAATAAATTAAGGCGAGTAAACCACCAACTGTATTTGAAACCAGACGAATTTTTGCAAAACTCAGTGTTTTGTCCCAACTTTCACGTAACGCAAAGACAGATGCCAATGCAGCAATAAAAGGGGGCCGATGGAAAAATAAAAGCCGTGATAATAATCATAACGGCCAACGCTGTTTTTAAAGTACGTAGTCCTATTCGAAATCGACCAAACTGCATAACTACCTCCACTAATATTCTTGTTATTTTAGCATAAAAAAATGGTAAAATCTATGTATCATAATGGAAAGGAATTGTGACAGTCGCTATGTTCATTAGTATAACTTGTCACAAATTAAAATAATGTCAAATATAACAATAGATTTACTCAATAATCATAAGTCAATTCGCGCATTCACAGATCAACCAGTGTCTGATGAAATAGTTAAAACAATTTTGACAGCAGCGAGTGCAGGACCAAATATTAATAATTATCAACCCGTAACATTTGTTGAAATTACAGATCAAGCGCTAAAAGCTGAGATAACTACCCAAGTTGGTATGGCATACATTGAAAGTGCTATGCGTTATTTTGTCGTGACAGTAGATTTTAATAAAGATTTGATTGGTTTGACACCAGAGATACGCAAACAGGCTGAAGAGGTGTTGTCAAGTTATGCTATGCTTGAAGGCGGTATTATTTCTGCCGGGATCGCACTTGGTCGTGCACAAGTTGCAGCGGAATCACTCGGACTAGGTAGTGTGACAATGGCTGGTGCCTTACGTGCTTTTGAACTGTACGAAGAAAAGTTGCAATTACCAAAATTAGTTAAAGCCGTCATGGGATTTTCGATTGGTTATCCGGCACAGGAGCCAGGGATCAAACCTAAACTACCACTAGCTGGTACGTGGATGAAAAGTCAATACAGTCAGAAACAAATGGTAGATGCTGTTACGATTTATGATAAGACGATGATAAAATATTACGCAGCTCGTGGTATAGATAGTTCTTGGACACAAAATAATGCTAAAATGTTGACACGTAAGCAAGATTTTTCACAACTTGGAAAATATCCTAAGCGTAAAGGATTCACATTAAATTAAAAATAGTGTATGACAATTTGTCATACACTATTTTTAATTGGGTTTAATATTTTTTCAACTAAGTGCGTTAATGGCCCCAGTCCAAATGTTGAAATAAATTGAAAGCGATAGTTCCAGCGTAGTTTACCTGAAGCTATTTCTGAAAAATAAAAATTAATTAATAATTGAATGCCATCAATATTTGCTTGTTTTTCAATATCATTTTTGTCAGTAAGCTTAAATTATAATTCTCAGATGATGTTGTGCATAAAAGGTGGGCAAGTTCGTGAGCAATACGAAATTCATAGCTAAAGTTAGATTGATAATTATTGTTAATGATAATAGCTTTTTTTGTATATTCACGACGTCCGGATCGTATGTTGTGCCAGAAAGATGAATAATTGTAATATGGTTTAAATCTATAATATTTTCTAAATATTCACGACTAGCATTACTTTTAAAATCATATGACATGGTTAATCATTTTTTGCGTCAGGCAGTGTCTTTAAAACTGAAAGTATAGCCTGTCGGTATTTCGGAGAAAGATCTTTACCCTCAAATGATAAAAGAATATCAGTATTTTCTAGTTGTTCGCCAAGATCAATATGTGCTGATGGTGTTTCGGCAGATTTATTTTTTGTAATGCCAGCTAAATTTAAAATATCATCATTTGAAATTCGAAGGCCACTTGCAATTTTGTATAGCGTTTCTACCTTTGGAATGTTTTTATTACCATTTTCTATTTGTGATAAATAAGCAGGAGAAATATGACCTTGCATAGCGGTTTGACGCACTGTAAAACCTTTTATTTCACGTATTTTTTAAGTTGCGAACCAAACGTTTCTTTAGTTACCATAATTTCATAAGTATCCTAATCGTATTATTGTATACAATTATAAAGGAAACATAATACAAATGTAAAACAAACACTAGGAAAAGTGTTTGACAATGTGATACACAATTTGTATAATAACAGTATCATAATAATTTTAAGAGGGTAAAGTATATGGCATTCACACTTAAGTTTCGTGATCCAGTCAATGTTAAAGGAAAAATTGCCATGAAAGGTGAAAGTGTAGCAGGATTTGCACGACGAATTGAAGTAAACTATTCACTAATGATTGAGTATCTCAATTGTAAAAAATATCCATCGCCACCTACAGCTAAAAAAATAGCCGAAGGTTTAGGATGTGAAATTGAAGACATTTTTTTCATTTGAACGTTTACTAATGTGATATATACTATTGTAATTAATATTATTATTGTGTTATAGTTGTACTTTAATTGTCAAACGTCTGCTAGGATTGTTGAAAGCAGATGTTAAGAATTTTTGTTAGGGGTAGGGGACACTAAATGGAAAAATCAAAAAAGCACTATAAGTTATACAAATCGGGGAAACTATGGATTACAGCTGCTATAGCAGTCGGTATGTTTAGCGTGACTTCTGTGACAGCACAGGCAAGTAGCAGTGCCAACGCAATGACTGCTGGTCAACCAACACAACGGGTAGTGCCAACACAGCAAGTAGATACAAAATCGCAACTTATTGATAACAAGCCGGCTGAAAATGTTAACACGAGTGATCAATCAGTTGATGATACTAAGTTAAATCAATCAGTTGATGAGGCTAAAAAAGCAAATGTAGCAGTTACCGAGGATAATAAGGCAGCAAAAACAACAGAAATCCAAGGAACTGAATCTGCTGACGCTAGTGCACAAGTGACTGCAGCACAAGCATCAGATAAAGCTGATTATGCACAACAAATTACTGATCTGAATGTAGCTAAGGAAAAAGAAGTTGCGTACGAAAAGGCCGTAAATACTGGTAAGAAGGACAATATTGATGGGAAAACACAAATTGCAACTTCTAGTAATACTCAGGCGCTGAAGTTAGATAAAAGTAAACCAGTTGATGAGAGCACCCCTACTGGGAATATCCAGCCAACCAATGTCTATTCTGGTTCAGATGAAAAAGCTTCACCTAATATGGCTAGTAGTACTAAGGTATGGGAATACTCCGGTAACCAAGTGATCGGTGCTACGATTACCAAAAATTGGGCGAAAGCTGGGACAATTGCTATTAGAGATTCGAGTGGCCAAATTGTAGAAAAATCAGTTGATTTGAATGAAACATTTCATGATTTTCAAGTTCAAAACGGGAACTGGTCAGATACATCTGATTATCATGATCAAGGGATTCCCAAAGTAACTATCAGTAGTAATGCAGTTGATAATGTTGAAATGTGGAATGTCAATTGGCAAACAACATTTTGGTTTACTTATAGTGGGACAAAGCAAATCGTCCCTATTTCCAAATTGACGGGTAGCAATGACGATCCTAAATTTTATTTTTTGAGTGCTTCTATAAGTGGTTCATTATATACTGGAGCGAAAAATCCAACACAATGGGAAGACGGTAACTGGCAACCTAATGAGCGTGAATATGTTCAGACAAATGATGCTAGTACGGTAGTTATTCAACCAAATTCTACAGTCGGGTTGGAGACGTTGGCTCAAAAATGGTGTGGTGACAAATCTGCCTCATGGCATGGGATATACACAAACTGGTGCAGTATATCCAAAGACTGATGATGATGATCCCGATGTCTACGCATTACAAGAAGGCGTATCATTTGCGGACTTTAATACTGATAAACCGACACTCTATTTGGGTGCTGTACCAATTGAGAAAAGTGCACGTTGGTGGCACAGTAACCATAATATGAATTCGGATGAACTAGCCTTTGTTCAAAAACCAAAAGCGACATACCATAAAGCTAAGATTTCTCATACACAAGTACCAATAGTCACAATAAATGAAAAAATTAATTATGTAGACGAGTTTGAGAATCCTATTCATACTGTTTACGATACGAATAACGCAACGAATAAAAAATTTGTTACGATAACAAGAACAACAGCTGATGGCAACCAATATCAGGAGATGTGGGTTGCAACTGGTGAAGTAGCTAATCCTAATATCGTTAGAACAACGACTAAAGACGTTAATACTGGAAAAGATGTCATTGATGAGGTAATAACAAATACTGGTTGGACAATTGCTGATGCAGGTGTGTTTCCTGCAGTTAGAAATCCAATAATTACAGGTTACCACGTTATAAAAACGACAGATGCTGCTCAAGATTTAAATGAGACGACAAATCAAACAGTAACAAATACCGAGCCCAATCAATTACGTGAAATCACAGTTATTTATGTTCATAATAACGAAAAAGCAATAGTATCGTATATCGATGATAATACTGGTAAAACATTAGAAACAAAAGAATTAATTGGTAAATATGGTACGACAGATCAATATCGTACAGCAGGCACGATTAAAAACTATGAAGATAAAGGCTATGTTTTAAACACTGATAATCCTACAGCTGCAGATAATTATCCTCGAGATGGTATTACATATGATCAGGATGGTGTGATTCAAAGTTTTGAGGTTCACTTAAAGCATACGAGTGAAACGATCAGCCCAAGTCATCCAAAGACACCAGGGGACGCGATTAATCCGAACGATCCAGCGAGTCCAAGTTGGCCAAAGGAAACAGGTGACGTTGAACGCGCCGGCAGTCAAACGGTGAGTTATAGTGGGGCCGGTGACAAGACACCGGGCGCAGTGGTGACCACAGACGCGCATGCGTTCCAACGCGAAGTGACGGTCGATAAAGTGACTGGCGCAGTGACGCAGACGAGTGATTGGACAACGCAGACCTTTAAGAGCGTTTTGACACCAACGGTTGAAGGCTATCATGCGGATAAGGGCGTCGCCGGTGGGTTAACAGCAACCGTCGACCAGCCAGATGTGAAGGAAGCGGTGGTTTATACAGCGAATGGGAAGCTCGTGCCAGTCGATCAAGATGGGCAAGAGATTCCAGGCGCAGACCAACCCATCTATCCAACCGATCCAACGGATCCAACCAAGGTGGTACCAAATGAAGCGGTACCAGGCGTTGAAAACTACACCCCAGATGCGACCACACCGGTAACGCCAAGTGATCCGAGTGCAGATACGACAGTACCGTATCACAAGAATGGTCAAATCACGGTTACTGATAACACTAAGAACAATAATGATGTTAAACCGAACAACAAACACACTATAAACAAATCGTCTACTGTTAATCAGCAGACAAAAACGTCGAATAAAGCAAGAAATGATGAACATACAGGTAATGTCTCGTTACCAAAAACAGCAGTCGCAGAACACTCTAACAATGGTGTTCTAGGAATGATGAGTTTGGGACTTATTGGTATGATGTCGGTAATTGTTAAAAAGCGTCGTAAATAATATAATGAATAATGAAAAAGATTGTTTTTTAAATGGGTCAATATTTGAAAACAGTCTTTTTTATATGTTAAAATGAAAGCGCATACAATTTTAATAACATATTATGTCAGCATATGTAGCAAATAAGCTATTATATGAAAAGGAGAATTAGACAATGACAGTGTTGATTTTACAACCAGAACTTCATAATAAGATTTGGGGTGGTACAAATCTGAAACAATTCAATTATGATTTAGCATCTGATCATGTTGGCGAGGCGTGGGTTATTGCAGCGCATAATAATGGTGTTTCAACCGTTATTAATGGCCAATATAAGGGTAAAACATTAACCGAAATATGGAATGAACAGCCGGATTTGTTTGGTGGCCATGATGAAAATCAAGAGTTTCCATTGTTAGTTAAAATACTTGATGCACATGAAAACTTATCAATTCAAGTGCATCCAAATGATAAGCAATCCTCAGAAAATTTTGGGAAAACTGAAAGTTGGTATATCTTAGATTCAACACCCGATGCCAAATTATATTATGGTCATTATGCCACTGATCAAGCTGATCTTAAAAATCTAGTAGCAGAAAAAGCATGGGATAAACTATTACGAACAATTCCTGTTCAAAAAGGTGACTTTTTTTATGTCCCTGCTGGTACATTTCACGCGTTAGGTGCAGGTGTATTAGCTTTGGAAATTCAACAGAGTTCTGATACGACCTATCGTTTTTATGATTTTGATAGAGTAGATTTGACAACAAACAAGTTACGTCCACTGCAGATTGAAGAAGCTATCGCAGTGACAAAAGTACCGCACGTTGATCCGATTTTAAATCAACGGACCCGTATCCAAGGCAGTACAATTTTAACACGGCTTTTAACATCTCCTAAATTTACAATTGATAAATTATCAGTTCGTGGTTTAAGTAACTTCAATCAGCACCATTCTTATGAACTTTTTAATGTTATTGCCGGAGAAGTGACATTAACTGACAATGAAACAACATATTATCTCAAAAAAGGTGATAATTTTATTATGTTAAAAGACACTGGTAATTATACATTAGATGGTCATGGGGACATCATGGTTAGCTTTGTAACACCGGATAGTTATAGTAATCAAGAACTAGCCTATTTAGATAATTAAAGAATCTTGTAAATTTTCAGAAAGCTGCGTGTAATTTTTACGATTAAAGCGTGTAAAGTGTAATGAAAGCGTTTACTTTCTTTCATAACTAGCGTATACTAGTAAATGTAAATGATAGTACAATATATTATCATGAAAGCGTTTACAATTTGAGAGTACTCCGTTATAATCAATAGGTAAACAATTTATGTAGAAGGAGATTATCGATGGTTAATCTTATTGTTGCCAGTCATGGTGACTTTGCAAAAGGCATTTTAATGTCAGGTTCAATGATTTTCGGAGAACAAAAAAACGTCGAAGTCGTCACGTTTCAACCCACAGAGGGACCAGACGATTTAGATAAGCATTATCAAGAAGCATTAGCAAAGTTTGATAATGATGATGACACATTGTTTTTGGTCGATTTATGGGGAGGATCACCGTTCAACCGAGCTAGCTTAATTCAAAAGCAAGATGCAGAACATAAAGCAATTGTTGCTGGTTTGAATTTGCCCATGCTTATTGAAGCATATGGTGGTCGACTTGGGATGAACACAGCGGCCGATTTGGCCAAGTATTTAGTACCAGTTGCCAAAGATGGTGTTCGTTCTGTTCCAGAAGCGGAAGAAGAGAAGCCAAAGGCGGTTGTAAAAGCTGACGCAACAGCTGGCTTAAAAGCAGGTCACATCAATATAAAATTAGTACGGTTAGACACACGACTGTTACACGGTCAGGTTGCAACTGCTTGGACACCAGATTCAAAAGCAAACCGTATTATTGTTGTTTCCGATGCAGTTGCTCACGACGAATTGCGTAAGAGTTTGATTCAACAAGCTGCACCTAACGGAGTTCAAGCTAATATCGTACCAATTAGTAAAATGGTAGAGGTTGCTTCTGATGACCGCTTAGGTGGTGTTGATGCGTTCTTATTGTTTGAAACAGTGGAGGATGTGCTAAGAGCCGTAGAAGGTGGTGTGCCAATTAAATCGCTGAACGTTGGTTCTATGGCACATTCAGAAGGCAAAACGATGGTTAACAAAGTGTTGTCAATGGATAAAACAGATGTTGCAGCCTTTGAGAAGTTGCGTGACATGGGCGTTGTGTTCGATGTTCGTAAGGTACCAAGTGATAACAGTGCGAACTTGTTTGATTTAATTAAGAAAGCTAACGTTAAGTAATTTAAAAAACGTTTATTAGGAAAGGTGTTTAAACTATGTCTATAATCGCAATGGTTTTAGTCGTAATCATTGCCTTCTTTGCAGGTATGGAAGGTATTTTGGATGAATTTCAAATTCATCAACCATTGGTTTCGGCAACATTAATTGGATTGGTTACTGGTCATTTAACAGCAGGAATTATGCTAGGTGGTTCATTACAAATGATCGCCCTTGGTTGGGCCAACATTGGTGCCGCTGTGGCACCAGATATTGCGCTAGCCTCAGTTGCTTCGTCAATTATCATGGTTAAAGGTGGTAACTTTACGTCAACTGGTATTGGTGTTGCCGTTGCTTCAGCTATTCCATTGGCTGTTGCTGGTTTGTTCCTAACCATGATTGTTCGTACAATCGCTGTTGGTTTGACCCATGGCGCTGATGCGGCAGCCAAGGAGGGTAAGTATCAGACCATTGAACGCTTACATTTGGTTGGTATCTTGCTACAAGGTTTGCGTATTGCTATTCCGGCTGGTTTGTTAATTGCTATTCCAGCTTCTGCAGTGCAAGCGGCACTAACTGCAATGCCTGCTTGGCTTACCGGTGGTATGACAATCGGTGGTGGTATGGTTGTTGCGGTTGGTTATGCAATGGTTATTAATATGATGGCAACACGTGAAGTATGGCCATTCTTTGCTATTGGCTTTGCCTTGGCTGCTGTTAGTCAGTTAACATTAATTGCTCTTGGTGCCATTGGTGTTTCACTTGCTTTGATTTACATCAATCTATCAAAG
>AEMJ01000403.1 GCA_000166735.2 Leuconostoc inhae KCTC 3774
AACTGTTGAGGCGGTTCCAGGTAAGTTATTGGGATATGCAGGTCGCGGTCCAATTGGTGATGTGACGAATATTGCGCTCATAAAATCGTTGATTGAAGAGGCGCTTGCAGCACTACCAAAAAATGTGTTTTTAATCCGCTTGGATCCTGAAGTGGCCTATAGTGATGAATTGAATGATGCTTAT
>AEMJ01000402.1 GCA_000166735.2 Leuconostoc inhae KCTC 3774
ACCTTCTCTGTTAGCCGATATACAGTACGTCGCGCATTTCTGATTTGAAAATGAAAAGTTTATCTATCGCGTACAAGGTGGTGGCTCTTTCGTCGCTGATTGGTCGGATACAAAAAAATTTGAAGAAGTTCCTAAAGTTATTGGCATTTTATCGACTCATGTGGCGTCATATATTTTTCCGGCCATTATTGATGGTGCAGACCAAGTATTATCTGAAAATGGATTTTCACTGATTTTAGCCAATACACATAATGATCCGGTTCGAGAACGGACAGCACTTATAAATCTCATGAGTCAAAATCTAGGTGGGTTAATTATTGAACCGACTCAAAGTGCAATAGATACACCTAATGTTGATTTATATCAACAACTAGATCAGATGAATGTCCCTATGGTATTTATTAACGCGGGTTATAATAATTTTGAAGGTACGACATTGATGAGTGACGACACGGCAGCTTTTTATCGTGCCACTAATTATTTAATTGACCGAGGACATCAAAAAATTGTTGGCATCTTTCAAGTTTCTGATAGCCAAGGTGTACATCGTTTAGAGGGTTATTTAAAAGCC
>AEMJ01000401.1 GCA_000166735.2 Leuconostoc inhae KCTC 3774
CACTTGTTGGTACCGCACTTGTTGGTACCGCACTTGTTGGTACCGCACTTGTTGGTACCGCACTTGTTGGTACCGCACTAGCCAACACAGCACCAGTAAATGCTTCACTCGTTGGTGGTGTACTTACTGGTGCTTCACTGGCTAACACTTCGCTTGCTGACACTGTATTTTCTGGTAGTGCACTGACTGAATCTGCATTAGTAATTTGTGATCCAGCAAACATCCCCATACTTACGACACCAGTTACCAAGCTTGCAGTAATCCACCGCTTACCCGATTTATACATTTTATAATTAGTACTTAGTGACTCTTCCATATCTATTTCTTCCTCCTTAATTTTCCTTTACCAAATCTAAACACCAACGATTAGTTACTTTTTATTGACAATATTACATGACACATAATTAACATATCATTTTTTATGTTATCATAAATATCTCAGGTCACAATCACATTCCGACATGTCGGAATGTGATTGCTTATATCATCTAATTAACAAAGCTATTTAATCTATTAAACAATTTTTTGTTCATAACTGTATCTTTAATTGACTCCTGCCCCTGAGTAATGCAAAAGTAGATAATAGTGATCCAATATTACTCATTACATGTCATCACTTTCAAAATAACTAAATTATTGTCGCAATCGTACTTTCTGGAACATGATTCAATAAGTTGTCGATGCGAAACCAATGAAACAAGAAATAACCCGCATTAGGCGATGAGATTCAAGTAACATCTAAATAGTATTACCGTCATGATATGATAAGTTTTAAGATGTAATTTGGCTACTCTTTACGATTTATTTTAGATATTGGCAATTAAATATTCTAAATTTTTTGTGTCAAATATTTGGCTTTGTTTTACACTTTGTCACCTGTCAGCCTTGCTTATTAAACTAATTTTCGTTAGTATTTAAAGTAAGGAAATCTCGAAAGGAAATGCACAAATGTCACATTTGCGCGCTAATAATTATGTCAAAAATGAACAACAATATCTTGATCTTGCAAAAAGTACTTGATGAAGGCACCCAAAAAGGAGACCGTACAGGAACTGGCACACATTCTTTGTTCGGTACACAGATGCGGTTCGATCTTCAGGAAGGCTTTCCACTACTTACAACTAAAAAGGTTTACTTTGGCCTCATTAAATCAGAATTACTTTGGTTTCTACGTGGGGACAACAACATTCGTTTCTTACTACAGCACAATAACCATATATGGGATGAGTGGGCATTTAAAAATTGGATAGAATCTGACCAATACACAGGTCCTGACATGACTAATTTTGGTCATCGTGCCCAAAAAGATACAGCGTTCGCTCTCGCATATAAAGAACAAAAAGACATTTTTGTTGACAAAATATTAAATGATGATGAGTTCATGGAAACATTTGGTTATGTCGGTGATGTTTATGGTAAATTATGGCGTAACTGGGAAACATCTTCTTTAACTGCCGATACAGATACCATCGACCAAGTAAGTCGCCTAGTTGAGCAGATTAAAACTAACCCTGACTCACGCCGACTCATTCTAACCGCTTGGAACGCCGAAAAAACACCCCAAGCACCTTTACCTTCTTGCCATGTATTAAGTCAATTCTACGTAGCTGACGGGAAACTCAGTGTCCAATTATATCAACGCTCTGGTGATTTTTTCTAGGTGTGCCTTTTAATATTGCCTCGTATTCACTATTGTTGCATATGGTAGCGGCTCAAACTGGTTATGAAGTTGGTGATTTCGTTCATACTATCGGTGACACACATATTTATAATAACCACACTGAGCAAATCACTGAACAACTCTCACGTCCAATGCACAAGCTGCCAAAACTTTGGTTGAATCCTGAAGTTAAATCCTTATTTGACTACACCATGGATGATATCAAAGTATTAGACTACGAAAGTGAACCAGCAATCAAAGCACCCGTTGCCGTTTAATGTTTT
>AEMJ01000400.1 GCA_000166735.2 Leuconostoc inhae KCTC 3774
TTAGCTGGTGCGAAGCATGAAAACATGGTTCATGGATTAGATGTTGTTTTTATACCTGGGCGAATGTTAAGTCTACCAATTGCAGGTCATGGTGTCGCTTTTGTAGATTATGCTCACAATTATGCATCGATGCGCGCATTACTAAATTTTGCGCAAAATCAGTATCCAGAAGGTAAAGTGTTAGTTGTTGTTGGATCACCAGGCAATAAAGGCATATCGCGAC
>AEMJ01000399.1 GCA_000166735.2 Leuconostoc inhae KCTC 3774
CTGGCTGGCGCAAAACACGAAAATATGGTTCATGGATTAGATGTTGTTTTTATACCCGGTCGCATGTTAAGCTTGCCAATTGTAGGTCATGGCGTTGCCTTTGTAGACTATGCTCATAATTATGCATCGATGCGTGCATTACTTAATTTTGCTCAAAACCAGTATCCAGAAGGTAAAGTATTGGTTGTTGTTGGATCTCCTGGCAATAAAGGGGTCTCGCGACGTGCTGACTTTGGCCGAGTAGTTTCGGAACTAGCAGATATTGTCTATTTAACAGCTGACGATCCCCAATTTGAATCGCCAAAAGCTATTGCCGATGAAATTGCTGAAAATATTAATAATAAACAGCTTGAGGTTCATTTTGAAATGGATCGTATCAAGGCGATTTTTCAAGCAATTAAGCAATCAGGAGAGAGAGACATTGTCATAGTTGCCGGTAAAGGTGAAGACCCCTACCAAAAAATTAATGGTAAGGATGTACCATATATTGGTGATTATGCAGTTGTTCAAAGTTACCATGACTAAACGGGATTATAAAAAAACTAGCAGTACACTGCTAGTTTTTTTGATCAGAAATTCAGTTTGGCTGTTGTGTTAATGATAAATATGATATCATTAGTATATGACAAATCCAATTGAAGAATCACACAAAAAATCAGGTAAAATACCATTGAGAATTGATCCGGAATTGCACGAAGTACTGGTAACACGTGCAAACAAAGAAGGGCGTTCACTGAATAATTATTTAACAAAATTATTAGAGGATGGTTTGCAACCCAAAAATTTCGAAGATCGACAGTTTGTAGGGCAAGTGATCTCAGGTGAAAATTTTGATTTACCTAGTCGTTTAGTATCAATTTCGGGTATTTATTACCGTTATTTGATTGATAATGCGATAACGGCTAAAGCAGATGCACAATATGCTATCATTGAAGCAAACGGAAATATTTTAACATTACGAGAATTGAAATAGGAAATTATTTTTAGTTCAATAAACTCATTGAGTGAGGGAGAAAATTATGATTTTTTTAGAATTGTACCACAGAATAATGCGGGGTTAGTCGAAACATTAGGCAAGTACAGTCGTCGCAAAGAAGCTGGTTTGCATTTTTATGTGCCTTTTTTTCAGACAATTCGAAATGTCAGCTTAGCCATGCGTCCACTTCGTTTACCAGACTATTCAGTGATTACTGCTGATAACGCTGATATTAAAGCTAGTGTGACGTTGAATTATCATGTAACAGATGCTGTGAAGTATATGTATGAAAACACTGACTCTGTAGAGTCAATGGCACAATTGGTACGTGGTCATTTGCGGGATATTATTGGTCGTATGGAATTAAATGAAGCATTAGGGTCAACAACGAAAATTAATGTACAATTGGCGGAAGCAATTGGTGATTTAACGAATACGTATGGCATCAATGTTGATCGTATCAATATTGATGAATTACGACCATCGGTATCCATTCAAGAAGCCATGGACAAACAACTAACAGCTGATCGAGAACGTGTGGCTACAATTGCTAGGGCAGAAGGTCAGGCGCGCTCGATCGAGCTCACTACAAAAGCAACAAATGATGCATTGATGGCAACGGCCAAAGCAGAAGCTGATGCAACTAAAACTCGAGCTGATGCAGAACGTTACCGTATTGATACAGTTCAAGCTGGACTAGCAGGAGCTGATGATAAGTATTTCCAAAACCAATCAATTAATGCATTTACAACATTAGCTAGTT
>AEMJ01000398.1 GCA_000166735.2 Leuconostoc inhae KCTC 3774
TGCAGTCATAATTAATGCTGCCATAGCGTTTGACTCATTAAAGTCACCTGGTAAATTCAAACGATATTCACCAGCAAGTTCATTTAAATCACTTGGCTCAACAATTAGTCGACTTTCGTGAATAGCGCTTTCTCGTGAAACATAAGAATAATTGCCACCTTGACCCGCCAAACTGTACGTATAAACCTTATCGTGTGTTTGCGTCGCATGCCCCAAAACTGTCTTAAGATGCTCACTTTCAGCATTCACAATAACCTGGTCTGAATGATCAAACAGCATCATTTTATGAGCCAGATAATCTTCAAAAGTTGGGTGTTCATTTGGTCCGATGTGATCCGGCGAAATATTTAAAAACGCGCCAACATTATAACGTAGACCGTAAACACGTTGTTTCAAGTAAGCTTGAGAACTTACTTCCATAATCAAATGCGTCATACCATTGTCTACTGCTTGACGCATATCTTTAAATAATTCGTAGGATTCCGGTGTTGTTAAATCCGATTTTTTCTTGTCTCCAGGTCCTGTACCTGTAATACGATCAACAGTTGAAAACAAAGCTGTATGATTGTTTGTAGCATCTTTTAAGATATTAAATGCCATATATGCAGCTGTTGTTTTACCTTTTGTTCCTGTAAAAGCGCCAATCCACAAGGCTTTTTGCGGATAATCAAAAAAAGCCATTGACAAAACAGCTAGTGCTTTTTGAACATTTGTCACTTGCCACTGCGGTAAAGAAACATCTAATATTGTCTCAGTAATCAAGCCTTCTATATCAGCTGTATGCGTCAAATACTCAGGTCGGAAGGCGCCTTTAACAACAAGTAACGTGTTGGCTTTCACCTGCCGCGTATCATAATGTAAAAAATCAAATGCCAAATCTATATTTGGTTTTGATACCAATAGCTGTTGTTCAATTAATAATTGTTCAATTGTTTTGCTTGTAAGTTTCATACTGCTATTATACTAACTGTTGTAACATCAACGTTTACGATTGGTGTTCCCAACTAAATCCCAACTTTTATTTTAACAATTTAATTATACCATTGATAGCAAGATGTACATATTTTTGCAATAATAAAAACCACGTAACTTAATACGTGGTTAGTCCATTTTTTCAGATATAGGTAAATTGCCTGCTTCAAAAATTCCTTTCATCTTTTTAAAAGTTCCGATCAGATTATCAACAACTTCCAATACATCATCTTCATCTCCTGAAATGTTGCCGTTTTCTATTTCATTCTCAAATCTGTTGAATGATATATTAGTAACATCAATATCATATTTTTTGAAATACAACATGTCGTCTAGTATCTCGGTCACGCGTTCCTTGTTGTGAATTTGGTATTTCAACGTCCAATAACAATAATTATACTACTAGAAAGACGTAGGTTGAATTAGAGTTTTGTTCAATAAAACATTATTTTATCAGCTTATTGATTATAGAACTTGCTACAAATACTGTAATTAAAACTACAAAGAATGATATCGTCCTCTCAAGATTTAACCAATCCGTAATTAGCACGATGACACCTGCAGATATACCGGTATACAAGCCAACCTTGTGTTTATTTTTCATGTCCACATACCTCCGATATAACTATTGTACTACTAGAGGGTTAAGATTTTATTTAAATTGAACTATCACTCCCACAACCACATCAGCCATACCAGTAATTGCAAATATAGTACATATGATATCATCTTTATCCATAATTTACTCCAATAAAAAAGCGCAACCTATTTTTAAGATTGCGCTTTTTTGATATTTAGTTTATTTTTGGCTAGCTTTGCGTAAGAATGCGTAATATTCGTACAAAGCTAATGCAACAAACATTGCTAGCGCAATGTAAATTGAACTCGACATTGCCGTCACAGCAACAACTGTTAAACCAATTGCCGATGTGGTGAAAATTAACGAAAACTTTTGTAGTTTGGTTAGTTTTTCAGTATCACCTTGAAATGAAACAGAGGTCATGATAACTCCAACTAATATCATTAAACCAAATAAAATATGTAATGCGATCATGAATATTTCTCCTTTGTAATTATTATATGATAAAAATGGATATTATGCATGTACGAATACTTGTTACATAAAAAAGCACCCATATAAAGTGCTACTTTAAACTAGTCTTTTTCAACCAGTTTAGTTTTTATGTACTAAAAAACTGCCCTTAAATTTAACTAACTAGCGGCTTATATATTAAAATTCTAAATAAACATTTTCTTAATAAACATTACTTGGCTATTTTCTATCGACATTTATGCCATAATTCATCGGCGATAAGATTGTAATGGCTAAAACACCAGCTGTAATACATTGATATGTCAATGTATTACAACAACCGAACAGACGAAGGAAAATTGTCAGCAACTTGTTTTGAAAGTTCCCGACTGTTAAACTATTTTATATGCAAAATAGATTTTATTTTATTTTTCAATCTTGATTTAACAACTTTTTATGCACATGTATTATTGAGAGGCAATAATACTGCTATTATACAAAAAAATTGTTGCTATGTTAGTCATATGTGATTTTTAACCATGCCTTGATAGGTTAATATTGTCAATTTAACATCAGGTTATTAACCAACAACAGGCACTAATTATATTTTTTTGTTTCCCGTGCTAATTTCAATTGGTTAGCTGCTGCCACATCTGCACTTGCAACACCGTTATCACGATAAATATGTTCATCTGCGGCAACTTTCGCATACACTTTTGCTAATTCACGATCTAATATATCACGCACTTCCTCGGTTGCATGTGTTTCCATCAGTAGTTGACGTAATGCTGAGGCGTGTGCAAAACCACGCAAATATATTTTAAAATAACGTTTTAATGCTTCAAAATGTTTGGGTGCGATATTAGCATTCACATCGTCAAACAAATCCAATTGCAACTTCAATAATGCAATTGATTCTTCTAAAGTGTGCTGTTTGGGTTTAACTTCAAACGCATATGGATTTTCAAATATACCTCGGCCAATCATTATACCATCAATACCAGGATGATTTTTTACAAGTTGCATCCCCGATTGGCGTGTCTTAATATCACCATTTATTTGGATCAGTGTTTGAGGGGCAATGGCATCTCGCATAGCTAAAATTTCATCTATATACTCTTCATGTGCAGGTGCCTTTGACATTTCCTTACGCGAACGCAAATGAATAGTTAGTACAGCCACCTGTTGACGTAAAATAATAGGTAACCACTCACGAAACTCTTCTGCTTGATAAAAACCTAATCGCGTCTTTACAGAAACCGCTAGACCTGATTTTTTAGCAGCAGAAATAATTTCCTTTGCTAATTCTTGATGACGAATCAAGTCAGAACCAGCACCATTTTTAATCACAGTTGTATCTGGGCAACCCATATTGATGTCAACTGCCTGATAACCCATTGTTGCCAAGACTTTGGCAGCGCCAGCGATTTCTTCTGGCCGTGAACCCCAAATTTGAGCAACCGGTTGTTTTTCATTTTCTGCCACAGCTAAGCGACCCTGAACGGAAAACTTAGCTTGTGGATGAACCATCGAACTAGCATTTGTAAACTCGGTATAGTAAACATCTGGTCCACCAGCTTGTGCTATAACACGTCGAAAGACAGTATCCGTTACAGCCTCCATTGGTGCCATACTAAAAAAAGGTTGATTCTCTGCTTGCTTATTTTCTAGTTGCGCTTGTTTTACGACGTCATCCCAGAAAAAGTTTTGAGGAGACTCTACAGTCATATCTCTTCTCCTTAATTATTATAAACGATACAATTATAGTAGTTATAGCTCATATCGTTGTGCTACTAGATCAAAATAATCATGCCATTCGATGATCCTTTTGAATCGCACTTAGTGTGTAGAAAGAACCTGTCACAACAATCAAAGCCTGTGATGATTCTCGAACACGCATAGCAAGTGAAATAGCTGCAGTAGCATCACTTGCTATTTCGACATCAATGTTTTGATAGTTTGTCAATAATTCCGCCGCGAGTTCATCTGCCGATAATGCACGTGTTTTATTATTTGGCGTAACCGTTATAATCTGTTGTACAACAGGTACAATAGTGTCCAACATTTCGTGATAATCTTTATCTTTTAATACACCCAAAATCAAGGTTGGCTTAATTTTTAAATGCCAAGCATTAAGCGCCGCAACCAAACCGTTTATCCCATCAACATTGTGAGCCGCATCAAACAAAATATTTGATGTCTTATGATAATTCATACGACCCACCAGTTTGACATTTGCAAGCCCTTCTCGCGTTTTATCCTTTATAAAGGTGTATCCCATCGCAGTTAAAGCCGCTTTTATTTGTAAGACAATACTAAAATTATGCACTTGAAAAGCCCCAGACATACTCAAAAAATAACCAGGTATGCCATTAATTATTAAGTCTAGTCCTGAAGGTGTTGTATTTGCAATAATGATTTGATCTTGTTTATATTCAAACCATTTTGCGCCGACCGCCTCTGTTTGCGCCTTTAAAACCTTTCGTGCAGTCAGATCTTGACCAGCATAATCAATAACCCAAGTGCCTTTTTTAATAATTGCGGCTGTATTTTCTGAAATTTCGGTTAAATTTCGACCAATTAAATTCTGATGATCAACGCTAATTTTTGTAAAAACGGTTAACAAAGGTGTGTCTATTGCATTTGTTGCATCTCGAAGACCACCTAATCCTGCTTCAAACAAAACGAAATCAACTTGATGATCTACAAAATATAATAAAGATATAATTGTAAAATATTCAAAGTATGTCAAATAATCTGCTGAGACACTATTAAGTTTAAAACATTTGATGAGCCGTTCGTAGTAATCAACAAAATCATTTTTAGAAATCATCTCGTCATCAATACAAATTTGTTCTCTTGCTGAAAGAATAAAAGGGCTTGAAAAACGGCCATATGAATAGCCATTAGCTTGTAATACTGCTCCCATCATAGCACCAGTAGAGCTCTTACCATTAGTTCCAGCAATATGAATTATTTTTAGTTTTTGGTCTGGATGATCTAGCCAACCCAATACTTGACGAACAATTGGTACACGTGTATCGTCTAATACATGCCAAGTATTGTCTAAACTTTTTATGATATTTTTATAGCGTATCGCTACACGAGCCTCACGTTTTTCTGATGCTTTTTCCAAAGTAATCCTCCAACAATTTCTCTGAAATCTATTTTATCACATGTCTATACTAAAGAAACAATGTTTCATTAGTATAGACATGTTTTCAAGGATATACTTTATAAAGCACTACTTATGTCATATTGCTTTCACTTCTGGAAAATCCGTAAAAATAGCTTCAACTCGCCATTTTTCCAATTTTTCAGCCACGATCATATCATTAACTGTCCAAACATTCACCTGTAAGTGATTATCAATTAATTTATGAGTTTGCTCTTTTGTCAGAAAAGTAACATCAGGATGAACATATGTAGCGCCAATGTTTTTAGCAATTTCAACAATGTTATCTGGTAATTGTGCCTCAATTAAAACACCTAGTTGAATACTAGGCATTAACACGTGAAACTTTTGAAGCAGCGTCATATCAAAACTTGACACAATAATTTCAACCTTTGAACTAACCTGCCGTAATGCCTGACAAACAGATGTGAGATAGGCATGTTGTGTGTCAGATTTCAACGCTGTTTTGAGTTCAAAATTAACATTAAACTGATAGTGATTAATAAAATCAATTAACCATTTCAAGGTCACAATACGCTCATTAGCGTACGCCTCACTAAACCACCGACCAAAATCTAGTTTCTGTAACTCAATTAATGTCATATCATTGACTGAACCACTGCCATTTGACACGCGGTCTACTTTATCGTCATGAATGAGGATTAATTCACCATCAGACGTCATATCAATATCTGTCTCTAACCACTCAACATTCAATGCCACCATTTTTTTAAATGCGGCACGCGTATTTTCTGGTGCTTGAGCTGAGATACCACGATGAGCAATTTTTTTCATAAACGTTTTGTGTTCCCTCTTAATTATTAAACATGCCATCTCTAGTATGTTCTTATTATTTTAGTACCCTTTATCAAGGTTTACAATATTGTATTGAATTGTGCCGCTTTTTACAAAGGAAGGGACATTCTTTTCAAATAAACGAAATAGCCCGCCAGTACGCCCCGCATTAACATACTCTCCCCAACTCGTATGTTGTGTCAATAATACTTGTGGTCGGTCGAATAGTGGATGATTTTTAGGTAATGGCTCAGGTGTAGTCACATCTAGTGCAGCATATTTAACACGGGAATCATCAATTGCAGCCAACAAGTCATTTTGATTTAAGGTCGTACCGCGACCAATATTAATAAATAAAAATAATTGATTAACTTGATCAAAAAAATGATTATTAAAAAAATCATCAGTTTCAGGTGTACCAGGTAAACCATCAACAACAACGCGAGATTTTGCTAACGCTTTTTGATAGTCATGCATGCTATAGACTTCGTCAAAACCATCAACCATATGTCCAGTTGTGTTCACACCATAAACAGTTCCACCAAATGCCCTAATATGACTGGCAATTTGTTGACCAATACGCCCCGTACCAAATACTAAAACAGGTAATTCTGTCACTAGGTATTGATTGGTATAAGGTTCCCAATGCGTTCGTGACGCATAAATATTTAAACCACGTGCAAAGTATAATATATAGCTTAAAACTGTTTGCGCAATTGGAATGGCCTTTAAACCGCTGGCATTTGTGACAACAACACCAAAGTCTTTCAGCTTTTTTAGTGGCAAATAATCTACTCCTGCCGATTGTGTCTGAATCCATTTTAATTTTGAATTTGGATTAGCTAATATTTTTTGGCCAATAGCATCATCCCATGCGTAGCTAATGACAATTTCAGGTATTTGCTGTGCCGTAATTGTATCGGGTGTTACAACAGTGACATCATATTGTGATAAAAATTTGCGGTTTGATTCAGTGATTCCTTTTACTGCTAAAAGTAACATAAACCTGCCTCCAATCTAATTTACTACATTATATCAAATACTCATATGTTTGACATAAAATGAATTTAAGATTACGCTGTTGACATTTAATTAATTTAATGACATAATACTAAATATTAAATAAAAGGAAACTAATGAAATGTTCACACTAAACTCATACAATTTCACAAAACTCATTACGATCAACGTAGTCATTATTATCTGACTCCTCGCTGGTCTGTTTTGTCT
>AEMJ01000397.1 GCA_000166735.2 Leuconostoc inhae KCTC 3774
ATTCATTGGATCTGTTTTAATCAATAGTTTAGTGAGCTTGGGTGGATTAACCAAGCTGAGTGTGGCATTACCATTATCATATGATGTGTTCATCATCGCGTTACTGGTTTGTGAAAGTAGTTTGATTTGTTTTAGTTGCAAGTCAACGAATAACAAAAATTAAAATTGGAGACTTTTTTATGAAATTTGTGCATAGATTTTTTTGAAAAATTGCGCTTAGTATGGGAATCGTGATGTACATGGCCTATGCTATTCCAACGCGTCAATATACTAACCTTTATTTAATTGGTATTAGCGTATTTACAGCGTTATTTTTACCCATATTTACAATCGTTAGCACTTACTTGGAACAACAAACATTCAGATTAACG
>AEMJ01000396.1 GCA_000166735.2 Leuconostoc inhae KCTC 3774
GTGAAAGCTCTCTGTTGCAGGCACTTCTAAGCGGTTATCTGTAATAGAAATGCGTAAGCCTTTATTTAAAAATGCCAATTCTCTTACACGTGTTAATAAAGTATTGTAATTAAAAGTTGTTGTTTCACGGAATATATCGCTATCAGGGTTAAAATGCACAATTGTGCCACGATCAATTGTTGGTTTCTCATCCAATTTGACAATACTTGTATTCACACGACCTAATTTGAAGTCCATATAATATACTTGATTATCACGAATAACTCTAACATCTAGATTAGTTGATAA
>AEMJ01000395.1 GCA_000166735.2 Leuconostoc inhae KCTC 3774
CCTTCCAAAAGCGTGGACGTGCGGTTTACTTTTAAACCAAATCATGATATTCTGAAAGAAGTTGTGCTCTGATTTAAAAATAATCTTCGTTAGTTTTACATACATGTTACTGGTAGTTTACCAATATATTAAACATGTGGTTTTCACCTTGACCGGAGTCTGTAGAATAATAAGCATAAGGTTTGATATAGGAGTTGAAATACTTCTGTAACATACCTTGTGCTTATATTTTTGTCAAAAAGGCTTATTTTATTAAGAAAACCTAAAGAACGCAAAAAAGCACAAAAAAAGACCAGCCGGTGGCTAGTCGATTATGTACTTTGAAAACTAGATATAAAAATTGATTACTATAAAATAATGTCCCGTCGACCTTATTAAAAAATCAAATTTGCTTAACTAATCTTCAATAAGATAATTGTAAAGTATTTTGTAAATTATAGCAATCATGGTTGGCTTTTTAATTAGCTAATTCGGAGCCTCTAAAAGAGTGTAGAGAGAACAGTCTAGGACAGTTACGATAATCAACCGAACTTGTTACTCCGTTAGAAAAAATCTCAGTACCGATGCGATGTGTGCATACTTTGGCATGTATGTACACCAAAGGTTCTGTAGTCGTGAAAACAACAAAAGTTTGAGAGACTATAAACGCACAGAGATATAGTCAGTTTGATTTGTTGAATAACGTGCCATGTATTGATTTTTGATTAAAAAAATGTTGCAGAGCTATTCCTACTAGAGAGAAAATTTAATCAACAAAAGAGTATACTTTATTAAAATAGAAAAATGTCGATATAAGGGAATTAGTGATGGAGAAAATGCAGAGAATAATGAGATCCTATTTACCAATTTTGTCTCAAAAAGAAATTAATGATCGAATTAAAATTTTGTCTGAAAAAACAAAAGATGATATGGATATTCTTGATTATCTTGAATTGTTTGACATCAAATGTTTGATAGATGAAGACAAAATTCGAATTGATAATTCCGATAAAATCTCAGAAAAATTAGATAAAACTCTAATATCTGAATTTTATCGTAGAGTAAATACATCAACTGATTTACTAAAATATTTCGATGTGGCTTATAGTGATATAAATTCAAAAACAGAATTTTTGGATTTCCGTAATACTATGCTGGATATTTTTGAAACATATACATTTGCAAGAATAGTTTCAGATGATGATTTGGAAGAAATTATTAAGACTTATCATATACCATTATTTAAGTTTTTAAAATCTAATTACTGGGCAAAAGAATATCCAGATTTAATAAAAAAATATTTTTTAGCAAAACTGAGCATTTTGAACTTTTTTTAGATAATTTCACCGATTCGAAAATAAAAACTATTTACCTAAAAATATTACAAAAGACGAGTTCTACAGTCTTGCTGATAGATATATTAATGATATTCCCTCTCAGAAAGACCACAATTTTGAAAGTAATTTAAATTACTTACGTTTACTAAATAATAATTTAAATGGTATCAATGAATTTTTAGATGTTGACGCTGAACTAAAATTACGAGTTAATGAACAAATAGACCTTAAAAATACCAATCTATTAAAAAAAGGAACTGTCCATTCCAGTAATATTACAGTTATTCTGCATCCTGCCGCGAAAGAAACATTTGATTTGCAATTTAAAAATGGATTGGTCGGTGTTGTCGATGTTGATTTTATTAAATCCCATAACGACATTCCGAGCCTTTTAACTTATTTAAAATATTTGTCTTATTTTTTTACGGATAATGGCATTTTAAATTTAGCTTCATTTCCTAATGTTGAGAGTTCGGCTTTTGAAAAAGCTATCGGAATTAAACCTAAAAATAATTATGAAATTAGTTTGTTTTTTATTCAAAAACTAGACTTATATTGAATGAGCTGCGAACATTCGATCATTTTATCAAAGTGGAACATAATTTATCATTTGAAAAATATTTGATTATTTTTTAAAAATTATTCAGAGAATGTATTTAATATGAAATGGGTACACGTGCCTGTTTCAGAAGAAAAGTCATTTAGTATAAAAATAAAAATACTGTTCAGTTCTGAGGAAAACATTCGCAAACAGTGGAAAGTTTACACCAAATATAATAGTATAAATCCCAAACTATTAAACTATGAGAAGACACCTGATTTTGATGAACTTCCTAGTCTTTTGCCTAATAAGTATATCTATGCGGAAACGGATGTTTCTAAACATATACTATATACACTATTCTCGGATCAATCACATATGGGGTATATCAGTCAATTAGTTAATGAGTCGACCTTTGAAGATTTAATCACTCATCATGCAGTGCATTATGAAGACTTTTCAAGCTATCAACTTACTGATTTAAATTTTTTGATAGAACAAAATGTTATCAGTAAGTCTGAAAATGGGCTAATGTATTTTGATGCGCAGCAAAAGATACTAATTTCAATGTATGCCATATTGTGGTCACAAGGTGTCATCAATTATTATAATTTGCCATCTATGCTATCTAATTCGTTGAAAAATAATTACCAACTGGCAATTGATGAATGTCTATCAGATGGTCGGCTTAAATCGAAAAGTACTCTCTTTTCAAAAGTTGAGGTAGATTTTTTAAATTATCTATTAAACGATAAAAATTTTGACAATTCTAAATCTCTGAGGAATAAGCATGGACATGGGCATAGTACAGATGTTGACGAGGAATACTATGAAGACTATTTATATGCGGTAGCAGTTTTTTACTTTATATCGTTAAAATAAATGAAGAATTTCATTTTCAATCTTTGCTGAATGAAGAAGAAGGTTATTTGGCAAAATTTGAATAAATTTGAGAAAAAATTAAGGCAAAGACAAAATTAGTGTCTTTGTTTTTTTATTAAAACAGAAAGTTGAGAATTTACATTATGGTTAATAAATTTGGTAGTTTATCACTACAAGGAAAAAGTATCGGAAACCTCACATTTGCTGGGCGCAATTTAGTTGGTGCTAATGCTGATGTGGCAGTTGCGATGTTGAATGTGAATAACACTTTGAATACTGAAAATATCACACCACAGGCTGGTTTTGATTTCAGTGTGGCTTTTGGTACACCACTAAAATTGATCGATGCAAAAATTATTGCCGGTACTGCTCGCAGTAACCAAAGAAATGGCGCTCGTGTTGCCACTAAGACAGGAACTTTGTTACCTATGTCTGATGCTAAAACAGACACTTTGCCAGAAGAAGAATATGATGCTGTATTCGTATCAGGTAAAGACAAGACACCACATGGACGTGTGCGTAGTGCTGATGCGTTTGATAGTAATGATTTAGTTTTGTTTAGGGTTACACCTAACTATAAAACTGACAATCGTGGCGAAGTTGCTCGTGATGATTACGATGAACCAATTATTTCAAATTATCAGTTTAACTTTATCCAACAAGGCAAATCAGGCGATGTTGGCAATGATGATAACATTGTCCGTATTTTGATTGACCCAGCAGAAAGTGAACGCTTACAAGCCGGTTTGAAGCCGGGGGACAAGTTAGTGCCACAAGGTTTGAAGTTTGCATTTGCTGGTAATGATGCCACTGATTGGACAGTGTATGCTGACACGTTAGTTGCACTTGATGAAAAGGCAACCGAAAAGCCAGCACAAAATCAAAACAAGGGAACTACTAACCAAGCTGACAAAGCAAAAAGTTAATAGGATATTTATATAGAGGAATTATACATTAAATTCGTATAAATTGATGGGTATGAGCGAATTATTTTATCCTCACTTTCATTGTCAGAAAGGTTTTTAATCGGGTGTGATTTATAAGTGCTACACCTCTAAAAAATGCGAAGTTGTTTTGGTAACAAGTTAATTTACATTAAATAAATTAATAATAGAAAAATGATGCAATATTTTTGTATTGTGCGATAATACTGGTTGAGTTAAAAATAAACAGTATTGGAAGTTATAAAAATGTTAAAAGAAAATCAGTCAAAGTGGTCTTCGGCTGGTGCGCTAATTGCAATAGGCATAGTATTCGGTGATATTGGAACTTCGCCACTATATACAATGAATTCTATCTTAAATAGTGCAAAAAGCGCCCATAATCTTGACACTTTTGTTATTGGTTCTGTTTCATTAGTATTTTGGACTTTAATGTTAATTACTACTATTAAGTACGTTATCATAGCTTTTCAAGCTGATAATCATGGTGAGGGTGGTATTTTTGCTCTATACAGCAGAGTTAAAAAACCTAATAAAAAATGGCTATTATTACCAGCTTTAATTGGTGGAGCAGCTTTATTAGCTGATGGTACATTGACGCCAGCAGTTACAGTGACTACAGCTATAGAGGGTTTAAAAGGGCAAGGGATAGGCGAATTTATTTTCCCAAATAATCAAACCATAGTTTTGTTTGTAGTAACTGTGATTCTATTAATTGTCTTCACATTTCAAAAAGCCGGTACAAAAAATCGGAAAATTTTTGGACCCGTCATGCTTACTTGGTTCTTGTTTATTGGTTTTTTGGTCTAGTTAACATCTTTAGTGATCTATCAATCCTTAAAGCTCTGTCACCAACATATGCCATTGCTGTTCTATTTAGTCCTGAGAACAAGACTGGAATTTTTATTTTAGGAAGCGTTTTTTTAGCTACCACTGGTGCTGAAGCGCTATATTCTGACATGGGTCATGTTGGTAAGCATAACATTTATGTTAGTTGGATTTTTGTCTACACCATGCTAATACTGAATTATATGGGACAGGGTGCCTGGATTATGTCTCATGCTAATCAAGAAAATCTGTTGATGCAATCGTCTAATCCATTTTTCGAGATTTTACCCAGTGGGTGGCGGATTTTTGGAGTGGTAATGGCCGCTTTAGCAGCAATCATTGCTTCTCAAGCTCTCATTTCTGGGGCATACACTTTAGTCAGTGAAGCCATTAATTTAAAGGTCATTCCTCGTTTGCGTACTTTTTACCCTAGTGAAGCAAGAGGGCAAATGTACATTGGTACTGTGAACTGGCTACTATGCATTATAGGTTTGATTATTGTATGGGCATTCCAAACTTCTCATAACATGGAAGCTGCTTATGGACTTTCAATTACAATAACAATGCTGATGACAACGTTGTTACTGTATCAATTTATTAAGCAAGAAATGAAAAATAAAATTTTGGCTTTCTTTTTTGTGGTCATCTTTGGAATGATTGAAACCGTATTTTTGATAGCAAGTCTTGGTAAATTTTTACATGGTGGTTATGTAACATTGATTATAATGGTTGCTATTTTAAGCGTTATGATGATTTGGTTCTATGGTAATAAACGTCGTGAGGCCATATCTCAACAAAATGATTATCTTTCTTTAAAAGATTACAGAAAACAACTTATTAATTTGTCGAAAGATAATGAAGAGCCAATCTTTGCTTCGAATTTAGTTTATATTGTAAATATTCATCAAAACTACATGCTAAAAAGAAACATCATATACTCTATTCTAGGCTCAAAACCTAAAAGAGCTGAAACATACTGGTTTGTTACTATACGCTCATCAAACGATCCGTATGAAAAAAGCTATTCAGTCGATATGTTGGGTACTAACAATATCGTACATGTTACGTTAAACATTGGATTTAAAGTTGAACCACAAGTTAACATGTACATGAAGCAAATTGCCAATAATCTTGTTAAACAAAATATTATAAAACCACAGTTTCCTAAATATACGCTTAATAAGCGAGGGACTGTTGGAGAATTTAAGTATATTATGGCGAATCAAAATTATGAAGATTTACTTAATCTACCAGACATTCATACTTGGGACCGCTTTATTATATCTGGTAGATTATGGCTGCAATCACATACTGTTAAACCAAGTAGTTTTTATGGGCTAGAAGTGAGTGATGTACTGGAAGAAACAGTGCCATTATTTATTAAAGATTCAAACAAAAGTAAAATTAAACTTATTCAAAACGAGGTTAAAAATGTCATCAAACCTGAATAAAATTAAAATCAAATTTTATTAATTTGAGTTAGTGGCTGGGCTGACAGGATTGCTGTTCAGTAAATTTAATAGAAAGGTTAAAAGGCTGATTAAATAATCAGTCTTTTTTAGTTGTTACAATGACACAAAAAATGATTTATTTTAGCTTTATGTTTGGGGTTTGGCTCGTCTATGTTGGGTCTATGTTCCCTATATTTTTACTCTTTATGAGTTTGGGTCAATCACTACATGTTGCTATGATAGTTGCCAGTGTTGTGCCCTTTTTATTTATTATCGTTCAGCGAACCTTTAGGGGTTTAAATTTAATCAATCAATTACAAAAGAATATTTGAGAGAAAGGGTAGGTTACTAAATTAGTAGCCTTTTTTATTTAAAAATTATGCAAAATTCACAAACTTATAAGTTGTACAAGTCAGGTAAGTTGTGGGTAATCGGAGCCGTTGCAGTAGCTGGAGTTGCTGTGAGTGCTAACACTACACAAGTTAGTGCTGATACTGTACCAACCACAACTGATGCTAGTACAGCACAA
>AEMJ01000394.1 GCA_000166735.2 Leuconostoc inhae KCTC 3774
AATATAGCTTAATTTTAAGCTCTTTTTGAACATATTCTAGAAAGTCCCATGATATAAATTCAGAACCATTATCAGCGGTAATCGTTCTTACTGCTTTGCCATATCGTTCATAAAATAGCTTAAACGCATCAACCATATCACTAGATTTCTTACTACGGACTAATACTAAGGCAGTAAACCGAGTTTTGCGTTCAGTAAATGTCATAATCGCAGTCGTATCTTGATACCGTTGGTTATTCATTTTAGCAGGCAGAACTAAATCAATTTCCCAATGACCAAACTGTTTACGACTTTCAACAACCTGTGAGCGATCAAATATCGAATGTCGGACTAA
>AEMJ01000393.1 GCA_000166735.2 Leuconostoc inhae KCTC 3774
ACTTGCGCACTAATGAATTCTTGTTCTGTCCATGTCGGCACACCTAGTTCATTTGCTTTTCGCAGTTTACTACCCGCAGCTTCACCTGCTATCAGTAAATCAGTCTTTGCTGATACAGCCCCTGAAACACTTGCCCCATGATCTTGTAGCCATTTTGTGACCATAGAACGACTATTTTTTCAAGTTTACCCGTTAAAACAATTCTTTTGTGATAGAAAAAATTGTTTTCATCAATTTCAACATCAGATAAATATTTTTGATTAACACCAGCATCTGTTAACTCTTGCAACAATTGCTTTGATTCTGGCATATCAAAATATTGTACAATTGATCGTGCAATTCTGTCTCCAATACCATCAATATTAGCAATATCTTCAGTCGTTGCCGTTGCAATTGACTGTAAATTCTTAAATTTTCCAGCAAGAACACGCGCCGCCTTAGCACCAACCATCCGTATTCCCAATCCAAATAATAATTTTTCAAGTGAATTGTCTTTCGAACGTGCAATTGACATCAATAAATTATTCACCGCTTTTTCTTTGAATTTATCTAATGAAAATAATTGTTCTGACGTCAAACGATAAATAGCAGCCACATCTTTAATATAATCTGCTTTCAATAGCTGCTCAATAACCTTTGGCCCCATTCCCTCAATATTCATTGCATTGCGTGAAGCAAAATGTGTCAATCCTTCCTGTATTTGCGCTGAACAAAACGGATTAATACATCTAAGAGCAACTTCTCCTTCAATATGTACCAGTTCTGATTGGCAAGCAGGACAAAAAACTGGTATTTCGTATGCCTCACTACCAGTTGGCCTTTTGGACAAAATAACTTGGCCAATTTCTGGAATAATATCACCAGCTTTATGCAATGTTACTGTATCTTCTAGTCTAACACCTTTTTCATTAAGGTAGTCTGGATTATGTAAACTAGCCCGTTGTACCGTAGTACCGGCAAGTTGAACAGGATCCATAACAGCTGTTGGTGTAACTGCCCCAGTTCGGCCAACCGTCCATTCAATAGCGCGCACAACGGTCAGCGCTTCTTCTGGCGGAAATTTGTAGGCAATGGCCCAACGCGGAATTTTAACCGTATTACCTAAATCAAGTTGATCATCTAACTGATTAACTTTGACAACAACGCCGTCAATACCATAGGCTAAATTATCACGTGTAACAGTGTATTCAGCTATATAATTATTAATGTCCGCCATTTTGGTCATCACACGGTTATGTGTATCTGTAGGTAGCCCCAACGATGAAAATCGCTTCAAAGCATCACTTTGTGTTGTACTTCCCAAAATATCTGGTTCGGCTGTATAGTACACAAAGGCAGATAAATTACGTTGCTTCATAATTTTCGCATTTAATTGTCGCAATGATCCAGCAGCAGCGTTACGCGGATTAGCAAAAGGGGCTAATCCATCCAACTCTCTTTGTTTATTTAAAGTCGAAAAACTAGATTTTGGCATATAAATTTCACCGCGAACTTCAATAGTAATTGGTTCATTCAATACCTGTGGAATTGCCTTAATCATTTTCACATTTGCTGTTACATCCTCTCCAATTGTACCATTACCACGAGTAGACGCTTGCACAAGTTTGCCAGAAACATATGTTAATGCGACTGCCAAGCCATCAATTTTAAGTTCAAGATTATAATCTGATTGAAAACCTAACGATTTAGTGGTCCGTGAGTCCCACTCGTCAAGCTCTTCTAAACTAAAAACATCCCCTAATGATAACATTGGTGCTGGATGTACAACTTTCTCCAAACCAGACTTAGTCATTGCCCCACCAACGTTTTGGGTCGGTGAATCAGGATTTATGAACTGCGGAAATACAGTTTCCAACGCAACTAAGCGCGCATACAGCGCATCATATATATAATCTTCTACTATTGGTGCATCTTGCTCGTAGTAAGCTATACCATATTGTCTCAAATCATCTTGTAATTTGGCTATTTCGTGTTGAGCTGCTTCTCTCGATAACTTTTCAATTGGTTTTAATTCTGGTAACATAATTTTTCCTAATCTAGCTTGATTCATTTGGCACAATTGCTTGGTTTTAATCCATTTTTGTAATTGGTGCAAAGGCCGCCAATAATTGTTTAATACCTTCAGATGGGAAGGCTACTTTCAATTCCTGATCATTTGTACTACCAGCCACTGAAACAACTGTCCCTGTTCCCCATTTTTTGTGTGAAACTTTATCCCCCACCTGCCAAACAACACTATCGCCACCGGTAGTGCCACTTATTTTTTTCGTCACCGGTGTTGATTGATAAGTTGTAGCTGTCGCCATTTGTCTTTTGCGATCAAATGGCATAGCGCGATTATTTTCAGTGTATGTTAGTCCTTGTTGTGACTCAAGTAACTCTGGTGAAATCTCATTTATAAAACGTGATGCTTCATTAATCTGCGTTCGCCCGTAAAGTAAACGTGAGAAAGCATTCGTCATGAACAATTTTTTCATTGCTCTGGTAATGCCAACATAGGCTAGACGCCTCTCTTCTTCAAGAAGTTCTTCATCCATTAGTGATCGTGAAAGTGGAAAAATGCCTTCTTCCATGCCTATCAAAAATACAACTGGAAATTCTAAGCCTTTAGCCGCATGTAATGTCATTAGGGTGACTGATCCATCACCTTCTTCGAAATCATCTAAATCACTCATCAGGGCTGTTGATCCTAGAAAATCGGTCATTGGATCCACTGCTTCTGGATCTTCTGAATTGTACTTACCATCGAATTCCGTCGTCACAGATAAAAACTCTTCCAAATTTTCTAATCTTGCTTGACTATCTGGATCATTTTTTCAGCTAACATTTGACGATAACCAGATTTTGTCATAGCCATTTCAGCAAGTTCTGTCACATTTAAAAATTCTGATTGTTGACGCAACTCATGCATCATTTCTGCAAAAGTTAAAAATTTAGTAGCTGCTCGAGTTGAAATTTCTGGCGCAAGTTCAATGCTATCAATGGCTGTCATGTAAGAAACATTTAAGCGATTAGCTAATTCTCTTAAACGTATTAACGAAGTCGCTCCTATTCCACGTTTAGGTTCATTAACTACGCGCTCAAATGCTGCGTTGTTGTCCGGATTTGTAATCAAATTCATATACGACATAATATCTAAAATTTCTTTACGTTCGTAGAATTTGTGACCACCCACCATAGTATATGGCATATTTGCTTTGACCAAAGATTCTTCAACATTACGAGACTGCGCATTCGTACGGTATAAAACGGCAAAATCACTATACGCCATTTTACTTTCGGATCGCATTTTTAAAATATTTGATAAAATAAAATTCGCTTCATCATGCTCTGTCTGTGCACGGTAATACGTTATTTTATCGCCCTTACCATTTTGTGTCCATAGTTCTTTAGGAACACGTTCATTATTATGATTAATTACGGCATTTGCAGCATCCAAGATGTTTTGTGTTGAACGATAATTTTGTTCTAACATCACAGTATGTGCGGTCGGATAATCTTTTTCAAAATTCAAAATATTATTCATGTTAGCGCCACGCCAGCCATAAATAGACTGATCTGCATCACCAACCACAGCTAAATTCTGCGAACGTTTTGCCAGCAGATTAACAATTGTATATTGCGCATCATTTGTATCTTGATATTCATCAACATGAAGATATTCAAACTGTTTTTGATAACGTTCAAGCACTTCAGGAGAAGACTGAAATAGATCAATCGTTAACATGATTAAATCATCAAAATCAACACTTTGTGAACGCTTTAGCTCCGCTTGATATGCGGTGTAAACCTCTGCAACCGTTTCTTGAAATGCATTGTCTGCTTGTTTTGCGTAATCATTTGGCCGTAGCATATCATTTTTAGCGTTTGAAATCATACCCAAAATGGTACGTGGATCATATTGATCGGTATTCAGATTCAAATCACTAATCACACGTTTCATTAAGGTGCGCTGCGCACTCGTATCTATAATTGTGAAATTACGGGCTAAACCAATACTTTCTCCGTCACGCCTCAAAATACGCACAGCTAGTGCATGAAACGTTGATACCCATATATCACGTGCAACATCTTCCGACAATAACGAACTAATTCGCTCTCGCATCTCTTTTGCTGCTTTATTAGTAAATGTAATGGCTAATATACGCCACGGAAAGACATTTAAATCCTGCACTAAATGTGCAATGCGGTGCGTCAAAACACGCGTTTTACCTGAACCAGCGCCTGCCATAATCAAAAGTGGCCCTTGCGTGATTTGGACTGCTTCGGCCTGTTTATCGTTCATTCCGCTAATAAGTTCTTCTACTGACATGTGTGCTCCTAAAGTGTAAATTAACTTCTACATATTATACCAGATTTTATAGCGAACATCAGTTCGCTATAAAAAATAAAAAACGAGATAACTCTCGTTTACTTTTGTGGTATGTCAAAACGCGATAATTGCCATTCTTGAATAATTGCAATTAATTTTTTTGCATACATTGGATCAGTTGCATAACCATCTTGGGTTAATGCCTGAGCTGCTGATTTATAATCACGTGCTTTTAAGACATGTTGATATTGTGCAGTATTCCAACTTGTTCCATGATACAGTAGTTTTGCATGTGATTTCATGCTCGCTTGCCATGTATCATAGGCTGCAAAACGACCTTGGATTGTTACCCACTGGCCATTTTCAAATTCTTGTGTTGGTAAAACGACACTTTTTTGATTCGCATCAGCCTTAATACCATATAAATTATTATATTGTGTTGCCAAGGTTGACGTATGCCAATCCGACTCCAAAATAGCTTGCGCAATACTAATCGACGCAATAACACCATACTTTTCTTGCATTTGTCTAGCATACGGCGCCAACTGATTAATCCAATCAATTTTTTGTTGACGTACTGCATCTTGACTTTGGGGTTGTTGCTTATCATAAATAAGCGTTTGCGACCAAAAAGTGGCCCCAATTGCTATAATTAAAATACTACTCACCCATAACCATAAATTTAATTTTAATAATCTTTTTTTGTACGTCTTTTCTTTTTTTGCCATTAATTAATGCCATCCATTGCTAATAATTGCTGAAAATGAGCTGATGTTTTACGCAAATTTTTAGGTGTGTCAGCCAGTACAAACCGGCCATTTTCCAAAAAATATGCCTTATCGACATAATCAATACCTGTCAAATGATGTGTTACCCAAATAATCGTTCGGTCTTGTAATACTTTAAAAATTTGTGTTAACACCTCATATTCGGTTTTTGGATCCAAACTAACAGTTGGTTCGTCTAAAATAACAATGGGTGCATCTTGTAACAATATACGAGCTAAAGCAAAACGTTGTTGTTCGCCGCCTGAAAATCTAGCCCCTGCCTCTTGCATTTGTGTCTCATATCCATTTGGCAAACTGTCAATTAGCGGCTGCAAACCGGTTTGTTTAATCGCCAGTTTCACCTGATCATCTGTGGCTTTTATATTACCCATGCGCACATTATTTAAAATTGATGTGTTAAATAAATAGGATTGTTGATCTAATACAGCCACGAGTGTTGATAATTGTTGTTGTAATTGACTAACTGGCTGGTTCCCAATAGTAATGCTACCCGACAGTGGCGCAATATCTGCAGCTATCAATTTTAAGAGTGTTGTTTTTCCAGAACCAGATCGCCCTAATAAGGCTATTTTTTCACCTGGATGAACAACTAAATCAACTTCATCAATTATTTTTTGTTGTCATATTTAAAAGTGACATGATTCAAAATCACTGTTGTATCGTTCAATTTTCCCGTCTCTATTTGACTTGCTTCTGGGCGTGGCAAAGTATTCAAACGTTCAATACTATCTTCATAAAAAGATGCCTCACTAACACCTTGATTGACTCCAATAAAATCATCAACAAGGGGAAATATTGCCAATGTAAAGGCAGCAATGAAATTAACCGCCATATGGTTACTTTTAAATTGCCAACCAACGCATATTAAAGTAGTGATCACCAAAATTAAAACTAACATTTGAAGCACAAAATCGCGCCACCAACCAAATGCCATACCAGCATTTTTTGTTCTCGCCAAATTAGCCATTATATAGCCTTGTTGCGCCACGAGATCTTTTTGTCGACCTGATAACACCCAATCCTGTAAACCCAACACAGCATCAGTTGCATCAGTATATAATTGTGACTGTAATTGCTTTTGTTTGTGCACTCGTGCGCGATTCATCAAAAAACTCATCGTAGGTACAATAATCATAATGATAGTCAGCATGACTAACCACCATAGCATAAATAGCCAATTAACAGTCCCAACAGCCACGCTAACAAACAAATATACTAATAAACCGGTGCCTAATGGAAATAGTGTTCTTAAATACAAATTCTGCAACTGATCTAAATCATCTGCCAGCAAGCTTAAAACTTTTCCTGTTTGAAATCGTCCACGAATGCTGCTGGCTGTACTAGCAACACTTTCGTAGAGACGTTGACGAGACTTTGAAACAAAACGTAATACCCAGTTATGTGACACTAGCCGCTGTGCATAACGAAAAATCGGACGTGCAATACCAAAAGCACGCGTTAGCACAAT
>AEMJ01000392.1 GCA_000166735.2 Leuconostoc inhae KCTC 3774
ATGCCACACCGTCATCACCACAACAACGTGGTTCTAATGAAAATAGAAACCGCAAGCTACGTGATTGGTACCCTAAAGGCACGTCATTTAAAGATGTGAAACAACGACAATTAGATGAAGTCGCTTCAAAAATGAATGCGATGCCATTAAGACAGGCACTTGACGGCAAACGACCTATGGTAGTCTTTGAACAAGAATATAAAGCCATGCAACGTTACCGTAGAGCTTATGAAAAACGTAAACAGCGCATGCTTGAAGAACGCCAAAATGATGAAAAATAAGCCGTAAAAGCTGGTAATAAAAATAATAAACTTTAGACACTACATGTGTCTTTTTTCTTGTTGTGCTTAAAATATAAATATTTGAAAACGGTTTAATTGGTTGAAATATTTGATATAATAGTGAGTAATTAGATTGCTAAAAGCCTTTGTATAGA
>AEMJ01000391.1 GCA_000166735.2 Leuconostoc inhae KCTC 3774
TCGAAACGGTTGAAGGAGAGCGTTTAATAAAGCGCGCAATGGCACGAACAGAATAATTCAATTCGAGTAAAGTTTGAATGACAGTGCGTTCTTGAGATGATAAACTAGTCATGAGTCGCAGTTCCTTTATGGTTGTTTTAGACAATTACCATTAAAGGCGCTGCGGCTTTTTATTCAAGTGTTCGGTTTAATTTTACAATCTACCTAGTGCATTTAAAAGATTGGTCTAAAATTGCTTGGCTTGTGAAATTTTAAAAGTGCTGTGATGAAATAGGCGTTTTAAGGACTTTGTGAAAGGTTTTGAAAATGACCTATTTTTTAGTGCTTTGAAACGTTGATATAGCGCTACTTTGTATAGCGTGTCTTATGTAAACCTTGATTGGTCTAGTTGAAAATAGGAGTGAAATTGATGAAATACCACGCAAGAAGTCCAACACATAGCATCTGTGTTTAGCTTTGCTGTTAGTGAAATATTTGTAGTTAAAAAAGGATAAAAAGGTAAAAAATTATGGCTTTAGATGTTAAAAAATTCAATCTTTGTCGGAACAATCTATCACTGATTTAAAGACAATTGAAAAACTTGGTGACCTTGAACACCTAGAAGAGCTTAACAATGAATTGAAAAAGTATTGGATAGTGGCGAGTTGGAAACGATCAACCCAATGTTGCCACCATATATCGTGCAAATTCGTAAAAATATCGGCTTTATGATCGGTAATTATCGTTCTACCAAAACACATGCTATCAATCGTAGTAAAGATTTGATGCAGTTGAATGAGCAATTATCGCATATCAAGCGTTAATCAATTGTAGGGGTAGTAAAGAGCTTGCTGATGTATAAAACCATTAGTGGGCTTTTTAGTACATAAAGTGACCGTTCCGACAGGGTGGCGAGCAAGCCCTTGCGAGCCATGCCACGCCCTCGCCCTAGCGTAGCGTTAAAGGGCAGGGTGCGTGGTCGTGGTTAAGACCAAAATACCTTTTGGTCGCACGACTGGCACTTGCGCTGGCGGAAAGGTTACTTAAATTTCTAAAACCCCCTCTTACTAACAGGGGGGTTAAAGGGCAGAAGTCGCTACGACAAATACCCCCAAAAGTATCGAGAACGGCTAATATGACGGTATTTTAAAAATATAAAAACTTGTCAAAAAAATTGTGAAATTTGACTATTGTTTGTTGAAAATTTGAAAGGAATAGCTATGACAGTCTTAGCAGAAACTAATCAATTTTATAGCGCTACTTTTTTAGGGACAACACAACATAGTTTAGCTTATACGAATACACCGCTGATTAAGGTTGGTTTGAGTTTACATGGCGAATTGCAAACTGTGAAAACAGTTAAAGTCAACGGAAATCAACTATCTAATAATTTAAAACTAGGCGATTTTATTGAACTAGGCATAATCAAAGGAGATGAATTAAATGGTTACACAGCAATTTCAATTGATGCCATACAAGCTGATGATAATAATTATCGAAAACTGTTTACTGGTTTAGAAAGTTTGAAAAACGTTGGTAAGTATCAATTATTAAAATTAGTGAAAAATGATGAAAAGGAAGATAACGCAATGGAAGATTTTATTAAAGCACCGAAATTGCAAGGCTCACATATTAAGACTATTAGAAATATGCTGAATTTGAAACAGACAGAATTTGCTGAAAAATTGGTATGTCGGGTTCATTATTAAGCTATATTGAAATAGGTAGTAAGCCAATTACAGATGAATTTGTTGAAAAAATGTATACAGCTTTTCCCGATTTAAAGAATGCACTTGATTTACAATTTGATTGGGTCAATATAACATTTTCTGATATGACTGGCGAACAAGTTATCAATGATGTGATGCGCTTAAAACCAGAATTATTTTTGGAGCGATCAACGACACAAAACTTTTACACACGAGAATTTGCGTTTGCTGGCGAAAAAATATCTATGTACAGGACTTTGAACCCACGACTGATGAACATGGTCAAGATGAACAAAAGACTGGCACAACAATGTATCTTACAGGACAAGGCACACGTTTATTTGAAAAAGCATTGTTGGAACAAGGGCTTACTTGGAAAAAGTTTTTTGTTCGGGCAAAACGCTTTAAAGGCACCTTTTCACGATTGGATATTGCAATCAATGATAATTGGGGTTTGTTAGATATGGACGAAATTATCGAAGCAACACGCAAACATCAATTTTGGGGCAAGTCACGTTCTTTTGCAATACACGGTAACAGTGAAGCGGGCTGGACGGCAAATTTTGGAAAGTCACCCTTTGTTATTCGTATTTATGATAAGCAAAAAGAGCAAGAACAAAAAGGGCTAGAAACATCTGTTAAAAACCGTGTAGAATTAGAATTGCGTTCTGAAAGAGCTGAACAGGTTATTAGTGAATGGTTCGAAAATGATAATCTTGTCGAATACACCGCATCAATTCTTTACACTTATTTGTGGTTTGTGAATGAACCGATTGATGAGGAAGAATTAAAAGGAACACACGTTAGAGAACGCTATATTGAAAGTTTAAAGCCTATGCCTGCATGGTCTTTATTGACAAGTCTAGGACAATCAATGAAGTTCGTTAGAGAGCCTAAAGAACAAAGTGTTGATAGTATTTTGAGCTGGATAATGAAATATGTTGTGCCTAGTTTAGAAGTCTTGAAAAAGACAGGACATTGGCATGAAGTGATTGAAGCAATGGATAAGGCTAATCTTTCTCCAGAGCAAGAAAAATTGATTAAAGCTAATTTGGTCAACGCAATTACAAATTCAAAAGCTAACTTAGAACATGGTAATTTGAACTTTGATAAACAGCAACGCAAGTATGTTGAAGAAACAAAAGAGTTTGAGAAAAAAGCCAATCTGCCATTCTAATAAAATTATTGACTACACGAACAGTTGTTCGTATAATAATTATAGTAAATAAACATGACTGGAGCCGTTTGAGCTATGAACCAAATTGATGCTGTAATTGGGGATATTAAAGAGATGTTTGCTAAGCAACCTAATACGATATATGAAGTTCGAGTTGTAGACCAAATTTATTCAAAGAAAGTCAATATTTTTTTGAATGGTATAAGATTGGCAAGGCTACAAGGTCGCAACAAATTGCACGATTGGATAGTTCATATACGGAACAAATTCCAGAAATCATTAAGAAAATTCGTAAAGAAACAGGTTTGACGGTTCGTACAAATATATATGATTAGTCACAAATGGGTTAGTGCTTGATAGGTACTAGCTTTTTTGTTTGCGGTTAGAAATGAAAGGAATAAACAAGATGCCAACGAAAATATGGTTAAAACCAGAACAATTAGAACTGTATATTAAGCAGTTAGAACGATTTAGAGACTTATATAGTAAACTAGACCAGACTTTAGAAAGTGATAGACAAGGCTTTCAATTCAAAGCTGGTGCGCCAAACTTCCAAACAACGTTGAGCGTATCAATGCAATTACAAGCTAAAATTAGACAAGCACAATCTCAAACATACGGAGATGTGCTTTTTTTTAACAAAGAATTAGCTTCTAAGGTACAAGATTTAGTTTCTAAGTCAATTGAGCTAACCTTTGCATATCGTGATTTAGACTTGCTGATAAAAGGAACTGATCGCAATACCGAAAGTGGTTTAAACAAAATTGAAGAACAGTTGTATCAAGCTAAAAAGCAATTAAAAGAAAGGGCAGTGTGATGATAAACAAAGCAATTGATAATTTAAGGTATAGCATCATCAATCGGTATGTTGGTTGTCTTCGTGATATAAAAGTAGATAGTCATTTACGTGAACAATTAAAGTGGTCTAATAATAACAAAATCATAGGACAGATAGCTTATAGCATTCACAATATTGCTGGTTTTACAGATGAAGCCTTTAGACCATTTGATGATGAAAATAATTATGAAGCCTTTATTTTAAGGGAATTGGCAGAACATGCCAAAAACTTGGAAAACAACCTATTACCAGAACTTGAACGAATGCGTTTAGATACACGCTGGTTCACTGAATATTATGAAGAACTAGCAGATGTTAATAATTTGCTTGATGATTTCAATGTTTTATAATTAGTCATCTATTATGTGAAAAGGTTTACATCTTTATATGCCCATTTAACAACTCACGCGCATAGATAAAGTATGATAATATTATCTTATTCACATAACTAATTATAGGAGTAAGAATTAAATATATGACCAAAAAAAAGCCAACAGACCAAATAAAATATCCACGTATTCATGAAAATGATCGACATTTGATTGAACACATGTGGAATGATGAAAAACTAACGCAGTCTGAAATCGCTAGAAAACTTAATCGCTCGCAGTCTGCTATATCGAGAGAATTAAAGCAAGGCAATATTTTTGACTTTAGTAATCTTAGTAAACGGCAACTGTATAATCTTGAAATTCATTCTCGTATTAAATACTCTGCCTTACGTGGACAGTTTATCGCCACTCAAAGAAGCGTGCGACGTGGTAATGGTTCAAAATTGCTGACAGATGAGTTAAAAGAATTGATTGAGCATTGGGTCAATGTTGAACATTGGACACCTGAACAAATTGCTGAAGCACATGTATCAGATATTGAAGTCTCGGCATCAACGATTAGAAATTGGGCCAGACAGGGTAAAATTTATTTAAGACCCTATTATCGCAAACGTGCCAATAATACAGATGCTGAAAAAGTTAAAATTAAAACGCAGTATCAAAAACAACGAGAAATTGACAGACTGCGTTCAAAATTAAAATCACAAGGTATTCTAGTTCGTCATTCAATTTATGAACGACCACCAAAGATAAATACTCGTAGACAATTCGGACATTGGGAAATTGATTTAGTTTTGCCAGCAAAGGGTAAGAATGGCGAAATTAACGATAAGAGCGCTATTTTAACCTTAGTGGAACGTAAGACAAGGTTTTATGTACTGGTTAAAATTGACAGTAAACAATCATTTGATGTGATTAAAGGCTTTAGATACTTCTATAAGAATTATGGCAAATGGGTACGCACAATCACGGCTGATAATGGTATTGAGTTCATGTCATGGGACTTTTTAGAAGTCGTCCAGCAGGAATACAAGACCAAAATATACTACGCAACACCCTCTTCACCACAGGAAAGGGGGACAAACGAATATAAAAACCGTGAATTGCGAGTATTTATCCCGAAGAAAACGACCTTTAGGACAATTAAGCAGAAAGATTTAGAAGTGATCGCTGATAAAATCAACCGTAAGCCAATGCGTATTGCACTGCAAGGTTCAACACCTTATGAACGTTTTAATAAGGAATATCGCAATATGGAGCGTTATAAGGAACGCTATATCAAGCAGAAAATCAAAAAATATGAACAAAAATTAGCCGAAGAAATCAATGCCTTAAAAGACGTTAATTTAACAGATATAGATGCTGATAAAGATGTCAAAGTTGATATTGATGATATAAGTTAAGAAACGTTTAAAAGTTAAATAAGCTGACCCAAAGACTAGTGATTAGTCTTTTTTTGTGTCATAATAACGACATATAAATTGAAATGACTATGTGAAATAGTCCTAAAAGCACGTCATTTAAGTGGTCAGTGTTACTGGAAAAATTTAATCAACAAGTGTATAATTGTTGATGAAGTGTGTTCAATAATAATTTCAAAATCATTACAGATTACAAAATGTAACAGACACTTTAACAAACCGTTACTGATAGAGAAAATCCATTGACATCTGCCCGACATATGTTACTTTCGATAATATATATTATGTCAACTAATGTGTTCGGGGCAGATGTCAAGGTGAAAACCACATGTTTAATATATTGGTAAACTACCAGTAACATGTATGTAAAACTAACGAAGATTATTTTTAAATCAGAGCACAACTTCTTTCAGAATATCATGATTTGGTTTAAAAGTAAATCGCACGTCCACGCTTTTGGAACG
>AEMJ01000390.1 GCA_000166735.2 Leuconostoc inhae KCTC 3774
CTAGTCCGCCATTCAATATTTGATCGTTCACAAGTGGTTGAAAGTCGTAAACAGTTCGGACATTGGGAAATTGATTTAGTGTTGCCTGCTAAAATGAATAATCAACGTTATCAAGATACTACTGCGATTATGACATTTACTGAACGCAAAACTCGGTTTACTGCCTTAGTATTAGTTCGTAGTAAGAAATCTAGTGATATGGTTGATGCATTTAAGTTGTTTTATGAGCGTTATGGCAAAGCTGTGCGTACTATAACAGCAGACAATGGTTCTGAATTTATTTCATGGGACTTTCTAGAATATGTTCAAAAAGAGCTTAAAATCAAGCTATACT
>AEMJ01000389.1 GCA_000166735.2 Leuconostoc inhae KCTC 3774
AACAGGATTCTCAGGTAATCTAGGATTTTCA
The DNA here is from genome assembly GCA_000166735.2 of Leuconostoc inhae KCTC 3774. Classification (GTDB taxonomy): domain Bacteria; phylum Bacillota; class Bacilli; order Lactobacillales; family Lactobacillaceae; genus Leuconostoc; species Leuconostoc gasicomitatum. The sequence continues at coordinate 32 of AEMJ01000389.1, forward strand.
CAACCAACCAATTGGGCCTTTGATCAATTCTTTGAAGATGGTGTCGGTGTAGGAACCCTACCAGCGTTGGATCGTGTGGCAGCTTCAAATATAGATAAAAGGTGTTACGAGCTTAGTTAAAGCAACAGCCCTTGCAGGTGTTGTGGCTCTTGCTTCAGCTCCAATAATTGCTGGTGCAATATCCGCATCAGAAATTGTAGCTATAATAGAGTCATCATTCTTGGTCTTATCGAAAGCTAACGATATAAGCAAAAAATAATTATCGATGAACCATTGATTGCCATGCAATCTGCTATCATAATTTTACAGTAGTTAACATGGCACGAGCAGAAAAGAAGTACCGGTAATTTTAATTGACTACAAATGTAGTAGTGTGTTATACTACATTTGTAGTAATTACAAAAGGAGAATAATCATGAGCGTAACAACTGTAAGATTACAAGATGATACAATGGCTTGGGCTAAGGAATATGCCGATTTTAAAGGCATGAGTGTTACCGGCTTAATAGCTGAGCTGATTGAAGAAGCACGTCAAGATGATGAAGACTATGCTGACGCAATGAAAGTGATTAATTCTGAAAATCGTGAATATGTTTCAGCAGAAGAAATCAAGGCAAAATTAGGTCTATGAAGTATAGCTGGAAATTTGATAGTAAAGCAGCCAAACAATTTACTAAGTTAGATAAACCAGTACAAAAGCGTATATATAATTGGTTAGAGTTGAATATTAGTGATATAGAAAATCCCAGAATGTTTGGTAAAGCCTTGGAAGGTGAGTTAAGGACATTATGGCGTTATCGAGTTGGTAAATACCGAATTATCGCTGATATTGTAGATGACGAATTTGTTGTTATTGTCTTAAAGACTAGTAAACGTGATGATGTTTACCGAAATAAATAAGCTTAAGTCATTTTTGATGATGAAAAGGAATAGATGAAGTGACCCAAAAAAGTTGAAACATAATAAAAACTACTTAATTAAAGTTATCGGATTCACTTTTAATAAG
>AEMJ01000388.1 GCA_000166735.2 Leuconostoc inhae KCTC 3774
ATATAACTAAAAGTATTGCTCATTAGCACCACCTCCAGCTATCAGACTCACCAACGCCTAACTTGCTTGCCTGTATAGTATATCATATGTTTAGTCCCCCAAAAAAGTCTATAATCGTTTGCAAACAAAAATATGCTTCTAAGTCAATAGTTCGGACTGTGACTTTGTATAACTAATATCGTTTGGCTAGTTAGTGTGCCCTAAAATGATAAACGAATCAGTGCTGTGCATCGCATAATTGAACTATTGACTTAGGAGTA
>AEMJ01000387.1 GCA_000166735.2 Leuconostoc inhae KCTC 3774
TGGTACTAGTTCATTACCATCTTCGTCAACGTAATTAGTGGTATGTTGACCTTGTTTACCGTAGACATACGTTACTTCTTGGTTTCGCCGTCATTTGGATATTGACCCGCAACGTCACCGGTTGTCTTACTTGGCACAGATCATAACCATCAATTGACTTTGGTGCTGTTGTATAATCTTCACCACTGTCTTAGTTGATGAGTCTTTTCCAGCAAGCACTTGACCAGAC
>AEMJ01000386.1 GCA_000166735.2 Leuconostoc inhae KCTC 3774
TCTGTGTCTTTGGTCCCTTAGTCGTATCTGTTGTCAAGTTTCTTACCGGTTTCATTCGACATAATTAGTCGTATGTTGACCTTGTTGACCGTAGACATAGGTTACTTCTTTGGTTTGACCATCTGCTGGATATTGGCCTGTTACGTCACCAGTTGTTTTGTTGGTACGAGATCATAACCGTCAATTGACTTTGGTGCTGTTGTATAAGATTCCCCACTGTCTTTTCTTGATGAATCGGCTGGTGATAACACTGCACCACTC
>AEMJ01000385.1 GCA_000166735.2 Leuconostoc inhae KCTC 3774
TCATCGACATAGTTCACAACCAAGTTACCTTGATCCTTGGCGTAGACATACGTTGTATCTGTTGTCTTGCCTGTATCGTACTTGCCTGTTTCATCACCTGTTGTCTTTTCTGGTACTAAATGATAGCCAGGAATTTCAGTTGGTGTTGTCTTGTAATCAGTATCCTTTGGTCCCTTAGTCGTGTCTGTTGGTGCAAGTGTTTGACCATCTTCATCGACATAATTTGTTGTGTGTTGACCTTG
>AEMJ01000384.1 GCA_000166735.2 Leuconostoc inhae KCTC 3774
TTAGTGCTGATACTGTACCGACAACAACTGATGCTAGTACAGCACAATCAGTACAAGCAACAACTAAGGCGTTGCCACAAGTTAAGGCAGTTGTACTAAGTGCTACGACTGATGTTGTGAGTGATGCCAGTTCAACCGTAGATGACGGTACGATCGTTGACAATGGTGGCACATCAAACAATGACGGTACCACAGTAGATAATGGTGGCAGTTCTTCATCATCTGATAATGGCGTCGTCATCA
>AEMJ01000383.1 GCA_000166735.2 Leuconostoc inhae KCTC 3774
GAAAACCTTTTACTAGTAAAAGCAATGTTCCGTTTTAATGTTTATCTGTTAATCACTGCTATTACTCAACTCCTCGTAGCTCTAATTCCGTCTCAAATTGTATGTTCTTACTACGATATATGCTTTCTTTGCGTGCAAATTCTGCATATAACGCTTGTAATCTCTCTTGACTTGGCACGTGTTTCGTGTAATTACCTTTATTGATTTCATCTCGATCATAACCCAATGTATCTAGTGCAAACTTATATGTTTCGATCTGATGTTCTAATAAATATCGTTGGTGTTTCGTCATAACATGTCGTGTTTCTTGATTGTAATTAGCTTGTTCAAGGAACTTGATGTGTCTCCGTTGCTCAAATATATAACCAATCAACGCTATAAATATCATGCCAATTAAAATGTTCATGCGACTGTCTCACTTTCATACTTTTCTTTTGCTTGTTCAAATACTTTATCTGCTTCATCTAACTGATATTGATTAGCATAGTGCGCTTTTAACAGCGCCTGCTTATCTGCTTCACTGACAAATCTCTGCCCACTATCTCCGCTGGCTATCCTGTCAACATCATAGCCATACATCTTTA
>AEMJ01000382.1 GCA_000166735.2 Leuconostoc inhae KCTC 3774
CAGATACTTGATGACTTGCAAATAGCATGCCCATAAATAATGCCCCAACTAAGTTAATCGCGAAAACAGCTGTAAAAATAGGTGTATGAAATGGCCAAAACATGATAACTAAGTATCGCAACATTGTCCCTAGTGCAGCACCTATAAATACCGATAATAAAGTCATCGCGTACCCTCACCTATTATTCGACCAATATATTGTCCTATAGTGACCATGACAACACCACCACAAACAGTCAATAAAATATACAACCACGCGCCGAAAACATCATGGCGAAGTAATTGATTAAACTGTAAAATCATTGTACTAAATGTCGTGAACCCACCAATAATGCCTGTTCCAATGACTGGTTGCCATCGCGTTAATCGATTGCTATTTTTGGCTAAATATGCGCCAAGCATGGCAAGTAATAAGGCGCCTAACCAATTAATTCCCATTGTTATAACTGGTAAGTGCCCAATAATTGGTATCAAGCTGAGTGAATAGCGTAAACTGCCACCAATGCCACCACCGAATCCAACAA
>AEMJ01000381.1 GCA_000166735.2 Leuconostoc inhae KCTC 3774
CTTTAACATTGAATAAATTAAACGTTTCTTATCTGTATTAAGTTCGAACTCATAAACCAACAAGAGAGTGTGTTCAACAACGGCCATATTTTCATAATTATTAGCTATTTTCAATAAATAGGTGCTTTTTTAAAATTAGTTTGAATCCCTAATTTTTTATTACGTTGTTTAGTTGAATTTAATTTCAACGCTGGCATCACTACATTTCGAGCCAATACTACGGCTGAACCATTTACCAACGCTTCATCATTC
>AEMJ01000380.1 GCA_000166735.2 Leuconostoc inhae KCTC 3774
AAAATAGTGATAATAAGTAGCCAAATTATTATTATAGCCAGATTTTGTTGTACATTGCCACCAAATATTAACTGATTAATCGCACGCTTTAAGGCAGTCAACGGTAATAGACTACGTATAACATTAAAAGCAGTCGTTGACACGCTGCTAGGTAGGGATGTGACTGTAAAATAAGTTGCCCGATCATCAGAACTATTGACAACCACCAGCCACTTTGACCTAAGACTTGTTTTAAATACCAAACAATACTCATCATCGCCCAAGAAGCCAACAAAGTCACAGTTGTGATGGCGAAAATTTTTGCTAATGATACCTGCCAAAATACCGCACTGAGTGTCATCAGCATGACACTCACAAGACTCATTATCCCGCCAACTTGGAAATTGCGCCACCATTGTTCCAATGCAAGCATTTCTGACTTGGTTGATTTTTATTGGTAATATTAAGCCAAATAAACAGATAACAAAGTCACACCAATTGCTAATAGGTTCGGTAAAATAAGTTGACCATCTTGCTTAACAGGTTGCATATCTGTCAT
>AEMJ01000379.1 GCA_000166735.2 Leuconostoc inhae KCTC 3774
ATAGCATTGATTTCTCGTTTTATAATAAAAGTACAGTATAATTAAAATTATTGAGATAAATACATATGGAGGTATGTTTATGAACAAAGCTGTACAAAGTAGCATTAAACATGATGAAATTTGTCCTTTAGATTCCACATTAGAAATACTATCAGGAAAATGGAAATCAGTGATTTTATGTAGATTAATGGATCAAAGTTTTCATTTTAACGAATTGAATAAATTTATTCCAAATTGTTCAAAAGGATGCTAGCAATTCAATTAAAACAACTTGTTTCAGACGATATTATTAAAAAACACATATCGATTACAAACAAAAATCAAATTACAATAGTGGATCTACGTCAATAAATCGGACACGCATTCTACTTTGATTTGCTATTTTTGTTCAAAGGCCACTGGGGTTAAATACCCAATCGCACCATGAATACGTTTACGATTATACCAACCTTCAATGTATTGGAATAATTGCATTTTGGCTTGTTTAGCCGTCTGGTAACTACTCACATAAACTTCTTCTTTCTTAAGCGTGGCATGAAATGACTCAATCCCGGCATTGTCATAGGGTGTCCCTTTACGACTGTACGAATGGATCAATCCCAGCTCATGCAATTTATTTTCAAAAGCAAAACCTGTATATTGACTCCCCAAATCGGTATGCACAATAAGTTGTTGCCCTTGAATCTGGCGATTCAATGTCGCGTTATCTAGCGCTTTGATCACCAGATTGGCATCCATTTTTGTGGCATAGGCATAACCAATAATGCGTCGACTCCAAAGATCCATCACACTAGCTAAGTAAGTCCAACCTTCTTTAATGGTATAGACATAAGTGATATCAGCTAACCATTTTTGATTCATACTTGTCGTCTTGAAGTCTTGATTCAACAGATTTGAGCGGTCGAAAACAACGGCGTGATTGGTTGCCGGGCGGTATTTCTTAACGGTGATTGATCGCCAACCATGTGCAGCCATAATCCGCTGCACGCGTTTAATACCAACGGTTAAATCGTAGTCTTGTTGGAGTAGAAATTGAATTTTAGGTGCACCATAGATCCCATTAGCGTCATGATAAAGTTGATCAATCGCTTGCGTGATGGCTTGTGTTTCAATCCTGCGTTGCGAAGGGGTATCACTAACTAAACTGTAGAAAGTTGATCGTGCAATACCCAACAAAGTTGTCGCTAATTTAACTTCAAACCCGCCATCTTGAATGAATTGGACTAAATCGGATGTTTTTATTTGTCGATTCTTCCGAAGATGGCTAAGGCTTTTTTAAGATATCCACCTCTGATTCAGCTTTCAAAGCACGTTTCTCAAGCCTTTTGATATCGTCGTCTGTATAGGATTTTGCGGGAGCAGTGTGACTTTTATTTGTCCATTTGTAAACTGTTGCGACGGACACGCCATAATCTTTGGCCAATTGACTAGCAGACGTGCCAGCATGATAAAGATCACTGATTGATTGCTGAAATTCCGGGGTAAATTTTTGCGTCATGGGTTATTCTCCTACGTCTATTATATCGTAGTAGAAACCGTGTCCATGTTTTTAGACTAACACCAA
>AEMJ01000378.1 GCA_000166735.2 Leuconostoc inhae KCTC 3774
GCAACCATGGTGTTTACAACTGGATCAATGTTTTCTATGTGGTTAGTTGATGTCAACATGCGTAAGGGTATTGGTGGACCAGGACTACTCATTTTTAATCGGTATATTAGCAAAACTGCCCGAACTTGCTTGGTCATTTGCTCGAGAAAGTTTGATTGAGT
>AEMJ01000377.1 GCA_000166735.2 Leuconostoc inhae KCTC 3774
ATTGTCACGCTACCGATGCAGTCGCTGTTAAATCATTAACAGCAGGCACTGACATGCCTGAAGGCGTTGGCGAGGCATTAGAACTCGAGTCACTTTTTTAATGATGCTACCGGCCTGGTCATGTTAGATTTGGCGCTATCAGTTTTATCACAAGGTACTTTTTCCGTTGTTCATGGCTTAGAACATTTTTTCTTCGTGGCAGTTGGCGGTGTTCTTGTTGGTACAATTCTTGGATTTCTTATTGTGGCATTACGTGTTAATTTACAACAGCGCGCATCAAACCCAGAAACAACCATCATTCCTATTAGTTTGTTAACCCCATTCGCTGTCTATTTACTCGCTGAACACTTAGGAACGTCTGGCATTTTAGCAGTCGTGGCAACTGGCATGGTGCATAATTGGGAGTCAAGTCGCTTACGTTTGACTTCGACAACTGTACAATTAACCTCGCGTACGATTTGGCAAACCATTGCAGATGTGTTAAATGCTGTTGTTTTCTTAATTTTAGGTGTTTCTTTACCTGGCGTTTGGTTATCAATCACAAAAATTGGTTTGTCTGGCACATTACAACTCGTGGCATTGAGTGTTTTGATTTATGTCATTATGCTGGTTTTACGATACTTTTGGGCTTTACGCGACAGTAATGATAGACAAAATCATCATAAACCAAGCAGCTTTGCA
>AEMJ01000376.1 GCA_000166735.2 Leuconostoc inhae KCTC 3774
ACATCTTTTTTAGATCATAAAATATCGTCAAAAAAATTTTCCAAGCTTTAATAATTGAACTGATTGTTACTGTTGACTATATCAGTCTTACGAGAGAATTTTAACTTTTGAATCAGTAGTAAAATCCGTGTCGATAGTCCCATGATGGGAAAATGTCACTCATGATTTTCATGATTTTATCAACATCTAATCCCTTTCGAATCAAGATTGGTGCTGGTTGCACACCAACAATACCATTCTGTTCTGGAATGAGCTGACCTGATTCATCAACCATTGACACCATCACGCCTTGATCATAGCGTGTATCCGAATTCTTATCAGATTGAATTGATGCTACGTAGTCATTTGCTTCAATGATTAGATCAGCAGCATTTTCAATTTGATCACCAATACCAGCAACCACACCTCGATTTCCCTTACCAGAAGGATTAGCCGAACTAGCAAATGAGAACTTGCCATATTTTCCCCACATTTCTTTGGCAATGTTTTCACTTGGTGTGCCAAATTTGATAACAAAGCAACTGGTTTCGCGTTTATCCATCATTAAATCTTTTGTCCCATCATTTGGTAGCTTACTTTTAGCCTCTTCTTTCCATGGCAAGATGCAACCTAACAAGATATCCTCATCCCAATGTTTCTGATACATCTGTTCAATTTCCGGTGTCATCTGAGCTAATTCTTTTACTTGTTCTATTGAACCACATAACACCACACCGGGCTTGTTGCGTTTACGATTTTTAGCTGCAAATTTACGTTCCAAACCTTTGTCATCTGAAGTCATGATAATATAACCAACTTTAGTTGGGCTAACAATCATGCCGCCGTCTTCTTTCAAAATGCTAATGGCCTCGCTTTGAATGCCGCCATTCCAGTGAATCTTTGTCGTTGTTGCTTCTGTCATTGTAAAATACCATCCTTTTTAAATTTTGCTTTTTCTTTAGTTATATTTATACGTTAGTACATACTCATTGCTTGTTTCATTAACTACTACCTATAAAAAAATTGACCGTTGCTTTTCAAAGGCAGTAATTAATTTTTCATACTTCATCGTATTATCAATATCATCTTCACCATTAATAAATTTTTCTTTCCATTGTGAATTGATATTAAAATGGAAAATATCATCGTTATAAGTTACAGTTTGCTTAGGCAAATCAATTTGAATATATTCATCGGCCTGAATGCTACGTAATATTCGACGATTTTCTTCTGGTAAAACAATTGGTAACAAGCCGTTTTTGGTTGCATTCATGTAAAAGATATCTGAAAATCCGCCGCCAATTACTGCTCTAAAACCATAATCTGTCAACGCCCATACCGCATGTTCTCGTGATGATCCGGATCCAAAATCATTTCCTGTAACTAGAATTGAGGCACACTTATGCTCTGGCTTATTCAGTTCAAATGCTTCATTCAACGAACCGTCGGCATTGTAACGCCAATCGTAAAATAAATCTTTCCCAAATCCTGTTTTTAAAATATTTTTTAAAAATTGTTTAGGCAAGATAATGTCAGTATTGATGTTATCATTTGGAATAACAACCGCCCGACCTGTCTCTCTTACAAAAGCTTCCATACTATTATTCCCCTATACAAATTCATCTACTGTAATATCAACGAAATGGCCAGCTATGCCTGCTGCAGCAACCATAGCTGGAGAGGCTAAGTGTGTTCTGGACCCTGCACCTTGCCGGCCAATGAAATTCCTGTTTGATGTTGAAGCAACATGCTTTCCCGCTGGAATTTTATCTGGATTCATAGCTAAGCATGCTGAACATCCTGGTTCACGCCACTCACACCCTGCGTCTTCAAATATTTTGGCAATTCCCGATTTAATTGCTCGATTTCGAATTGCCCGACTGCCGGGCACTATCCAAGCGGTAACATTAGGCGCTAAGTGATGCCCTTTCATCATGTTTGCAGCAATTTCTAGATCTTCGTAACGACTATTCGTACAGGAACCGATGAAGATGTAATCCAAATTAATGTCAGTTGCCTTCATATGGGGATGCAATCCAATATATTCATAGGCATTGGCATTGGCATCATTATCATCTTTGATTGCTGGTAACGATTGATCAACAGGTGTTGCCATGCCTGGATTTGTTCCCCATGTTACCATCGGTTTCAAATTTGATACGTCAAAAGTTAGCGTCTCATCAAAATCACTTTCATCATCTGTGTAGAATTGTAACCAATAATTTTTAGCAGCTTCAAAGTCTTTTGGTGCTTGTTCACGGCCTTCAATGTAATCAAATGTCGTTTGATCTGGTTGCACCATACCAGTTCTTGAACCAGCTTCAATTGACATATTACACATCGTCATACGGGCCTCCATTGAAAGGTTCTCAACAGTTTCTCCGTAAAATTCAATCGCATAACCGACCCCAAATGACACCCCATATTTAGCAATGATACCCATAATAATGTCTTTTGCATAAGTATTTTTGAGCAATTTTCCAGTGACTTTGATTCCCATTGTCTTTGGTTTAACTTGCCAAATCGTTTGAGTTGCTAATACATGTTCAACTTCAGAAGTACCAATGCCAAAGGCAATTGCGCCAAACGCACCATGAGTTGCCGTATGTGAATCACCACAAACAATCAATTTAGCAGGTTGTGTCAGCCCTCTTTCTGGTCCCACAACATGGACAATCCCCTGCTTATCATCCCCAATTGATGCCAATGGCACACCAAATTCTTTTGTATTTTTAACTAACGTATCCATCTGTAATCGTGACATGTGATCTTGTACATTAAATATATCTTTCGTTGAGACGTTATGATCCATCGTTGCAAAAGTCAGATCTGGTCGTCTCACACGGCGATTCGTATTTCTTAATCCATCAAAAGGCTGAGGTGAGGTGACCTCATGTATTAAATGTAAATCCACATATATCAGTTGCGCTTCACCAATCTCCCCTGTAATGACATGTTTTTCCCAAATTTTATCAAATAACGTTTTGCTCATTTTGTGGCCGCCAGTTCATGTTTTTTATGTAATCAACCATTTTTTGTGTGACTTCATTGGTCGTCATCACGCCACCCATATCTGGTGTTACATAGTGATTTTCAATAATATAATTCACTGCTGCAGTCATTTTATCTGCAATGCTTTTTTCATCAAAACTTTCTGTCAACATCATAGCTATTGTATTTACCATTGAAATTGGATTCGCTATGCCTTGACCCGCAATGTCTGGTGCTGAGCCATGAATTGGTTCATACAAATTAGGACCGTTTTCGCCAATTGACATAGAAGGTATTTGACCGATTGAACCTGTGATTTGTGCTGCTTCATCACTTAAAATATCCCCAAACAAATTAGGCATAATCACAACATCGAATATTGCAGGTTTTGACATAATAGCCATTGTCATTGCGTCAACATAATAGTAATCAATTGCAACATCTGGATAATTTTTGCCCACTTCATTTGCAATTTTTCGCCAGAATTTTGACGTAGCTAATACGTTTGATTTGTCCACAATGGTGACATGTTTCTTCCGCTTTTGAGCCATTTTAAAGCCTTGATGCATAATTCGCGTCACTTCTTCTTCATTGTAATAAATCGTATCAATAGCTTGATGTTCTTCAAGCTTGCGTGGTTTTCCAAAATAGGCGCCTGAAGTCAATTCACGAACAATTACAAAATCCGTATTTTTAACATATTCTGGTTTTAATGGTGACCGATCAATTTGTGCTGATGTCACTTTTGTTGGTCGTATATTAGCAAATAAATTAAGTTGTGATCTGATTTCTAGTAGTCCCTGTTCCGGACGACGTGACATGTTATCCCATTTAGGTCCACCAATAGCACTAAGTAACACCGCATCAGCTTGTTTTGCAATATTAATAGTTGACTGTGGTAATGGATCTCCCGCACGATCAATACCATCCCCACCAAAAGGTGCGTCTATGAGTTTATATGCAAATGCTTCATTCCTTGTCGCTGCCTCTAAGACTGCTAAACCGGCCGTCATGATTTCAGGACCGATATAGTCGCCTCTTAATACAACTATTTTTTTACTGATGTCATCATTGATAACTCACCATTTCTTTTTCTTCAACAACTTGCATAATGATTTTTAATTGTTCATTCGTAACCAAATTCGACTCTTCTGCAACTGATTTAAAAATCGGAAAAATATTTTTCATATCATCACGTGTCACATCATATCCTAGACTATTTAGTTTTGACATAACTGCATGTGAGCCTGATAGTTTACCCAAAGGCAGGGATGCCGTTGCACCAACCATTCCCGGCTTCAAAATTTCATATGTTTCTGGATTTTTTAAGTACCCATCTTGATGAATACCAGATTCATGAGCAAACGCATTTCGTCCCATAATTGGTTTATTACTGGCAACTGGCATCTGTGTTGCGCGTGCAACAATATCGGAAATGGCCTTTGAATGTGACAAGACAATATCTGTTTCAACATTGAATTTCTCATGACGAACATATATAGCCGCTGCTGCTTCAATCATGTCAACGTTACCAGCACGTTCGCCGATTCCGTTAATTGTGCCTTGAATTTCCGTTGCACCATGCGCAATGCCTGCCAAGGCATTTGCCGTAGCCATTCCCAAATCGTTATGCGTATGTGTTGACCAACCAACAGTGTCAAAACCAACAATATTTCGACGCAAATTTTCAAAAACTTCACCGTATTCTTCTGGCGTATCATAACCAACAGTGTCTGGAATATTAATCATTGTTGCACCAGCATCAATAGCTGTTTGCACACTTGCGACCAAAAAATCAGGTTCAGTGCGTGTCGCATCCTCAGGTGAGAACACAATGTCTTGAATATATTGCTTAGTAAAAGCGACATCTGCTTTGATTTTGTCTAAAATTTCTTCTTTGGTCAAATGCAGCTTGAATTCACGATGAATCGGTGATGTAGCAATAAACACATGAATCATTGGATGTTTTGCACCCTTTGTTGCTTCAATTACCGCATTAATGTCATTTCTAACCAATCGTGCCAAACCTACAACTTTTGCTTTGTTCACAACTTCTGCAATACTTTTCACTGCTTCAAAATCTTTCTGAGAAGCTGCAGGAAATCCCGCTTCAATTGCTGATACGCCATAGTCATCCAAACCCTTTGCTATAGCAATTTTTTCTTCAACTGAAAAGTTGACGCCAATCGTTTGTTCACCATCACGCATTGTTGTATCATAAAAAGTTACTTTATTTGTCATAATTTCCTCCTGAAATTAAAAATCCCGGACTAGTCAGATTGACTAGTCCGGGATTATGCATGCACATCCTTTAATTCACTAGCCATTAGGTAAATACCTAACA
>AEMJ01000375.1 GCA_000166735.2 Leuconostoc inhae KCTC 3774
CATTCTTGAGATAATAAATAAAATTAGCGAAAACTACAAAAATGTAAGTGATGGGAAAGCAATTGTAAAGCATGGAGAAATGAATGCAGATGTTGTATACTTAGATGTTTACTACACTGATGGTGGTAATCGTAGCTTAATGTCTAGTAACGATAACTTCATTACTTCTGTACAATATGATAAAAATAGTCATTTTGCAATAAATAATTCTAATCCATTACTGGATCATCTTATTAGCGAACAAAAGTACGCTTATTGAGTATAGATGGAATCCTAGCTCAAAACTCATTTAAAAATATAATAAAATGTATTATGTATTAAAAAGCGACACAACTTAACAGTAATGTCGCTTTTTATTGTAATGAAATAATTTGACATAACACGTCTTACCCAAAGTAGCCGTTATAGCAACCGTTCGCGCTCGTTGTGAAATTAACCTTGTGAATTTTGATCCCCCTGCTCTTTTCCGACAGTTCACAAAGTCAGGTTTAAGCTTTTTTCACAATCTATACCAATCTATATTGTATTGTCTTTGAAACGATTTCTTTCTTGTGATGATAGTTGAGTGTTGACATAATTATCTATTAAAAATTGGATTGCTTCATAATTATATTCAACTTTTAGGTAGCGTTTTGAGTTCCTCTAATTCTTTTTTTGTTTGTGGAGAAACTTTTAAAGTTTTTCTCTGGTTTGGAGAAGGTATATATTTATCGGTTTCAATAATTTCTGCACTTTGTGTTGGTTGATTAATTTCAACTTTTGGTTCTTTTTCAGGTTCTACAAAGGATTGTTTTGGTGTGAAATTGCCACGCTTTCTAAGCGTTTCTAAGTTACTCATTTTTGCGTCCTCCAGTGTGTTAATTTTTCTATAAATTCATTTGTTGCTATTTCGTATGTTTGCATGACTTTTCTGTCGAATCTATCTTTATCAGTGATACCTGTGATGTCAAATCGCTTAATTCTTTCCATGTGTGGAATGACTGATTTGAAGACAAGATCCTCACCAAAGCTTTCTTTAGCCATGTTTAGCATAGCATTATCAACGGTTCCTTTTTATTCTGTAATACTGGAAGTATTCCAACAACATCAATATTAAGATTAAATTTATCTTTATAAATAAGTAGATCATTGATGTAGTTTTCTGCTCCTGTCAGTGATCTCTCCTGTGTTTGAAAAGAAATTAATGTATAGTCAGAAGCTACGGTAGCGTTTGCTGTTACTTCTCTACTCATAGGTGGAATGTCGAGAATTATTAAATCATAATTTGGACGTAGCTCATCTAGTAGTGGTTTTAATATTGAAACTTCTTCTGTTTCGTTATTAGCATGTTTGTATACATATTTTGGAAAGTCTCCAAAATCAGGATATGAAGGAAGTAGATCATAATTTGGCATTATGTTAACAGGCAAATCAACTAATGATCCATTTGCAACTCCAGACATAATCGTTTTGTTTATGGTCATAATATTGTCTTTTTCAAGAGCAGATTTTGTCAGTAAAAGGGCTTTAGTAGCATTGGTTTGTGGATCTAGATCGACTACTAATACTTTTATACCCTGTTTAGCAAGAGTATATCCTATTAGTGTACTGTTTGATGTTTTACCTGCTCCACCTTTATAGTTTCCAACGGTAATAATTAATCCTTTATTGTTGTTTTTCTTAATTAATTTTTCCATGATATACCTTGTCCCCTTTTTATTCATGTTAACAATTATTTAAATATTTGTCAATGGGTACAAAGAGAAAAAGAGAAAAGGGTAAAAAGGGAAAAGGGGG
>AEMJ01000374.1 GCA_000166735.2 Leuconostoc inhae KCTC 3774
CAACCATAACAAGATAACCAATGTCTTCTTTTCTACCAAAAATATCACTTAAAAGGTGCCAATACATTTACTGGATTTTGTGTTTTAATACAGTCAAAATATAACAAAAGTAACCACAAAGATTATTTCCCACAATTAATCATATCCGGTCTCTATTTATCATATTAAATCCATTATTTTAATAATTTTAATTTTTATTTCAAGCCTTTTTCAAGTAACTTGCCCACAACAGGTAATTGACCAAGTTGAGACATTTCTTTACCATCAACAATGACTAAATTAGCTGAGG
>AEMJ01000373.1 GCA_000166735.2 Leuconostoc inhae KCTC 3774
CATAAGCATGACGGTAGCCCATGTTTTCTTTTCTATCAAAAATAGCACTTAACAATTGTCGATGCGTTTACTGGGTTTTATGTTTCAATAACGTCAAGAACAACAATAGTCAATACCATGATTCTAAATGATTCACTCATATCTGATCTATCATATTAAACTCACTATTTTAGTGGAAATAGGTTTTGTGTCATTATTTCAAACCTTTTTCAAGTAACTTACCAACCACAGGTAGTTGACCCAGTTGAGATATTTCTTTACCATCGACAATGACTAGATTAGCTGCAG
>AEMJ01000372.1 GCA_000166735.2 Leuconostoc inhae KCTC 3774
AAAGTAGAAACCATATTGCGTATGAACAAGTTTTAACCAAAACGTTGAAACACCACCAAAAATAACTGGTAAGAGTAAAATTAATAATGGCGAATAGCCATGTTTTCGAATAGCGTAACCAAAATATAATGTGTAACTACCATTAATAACAAGATATAACCAAATGATTTGATGGATTTCGCGAAAACCAATTTGTTGTGCAAAGAAGGGTAACAAAAATCCCAATAAAATTGCAGACAGCCACTGATAACCATAAAATTTGTTAAATGCTTTTTTCATATCTGACCACCTTTTAATTAAAAACAATATGTAAATATGTATTATTTATTATAAACTATTCATTTAACTCGCGCAAGACACTAATTGCAGACAGTGCATATAAAGGCGCTGTTTCCGCTCGTAAGATTCTTGGCCCTAATCCGGCTGGATAATATTCATGACGAGCCAACGCTTCAATTTCTAAAATCGTCAATCCACCCTCTGGGCCAAAAACAAGATTCACATCTGTATCTATAGGCACCTCATTAATTGATTTAACCAACGTTGCGACTTCACCGGTACGAGCGGACTCTTCCCAAGCTACCAACCCCATTTGTTTAGGTAAATCAAGCACATTTTGCCAAGTTAAAAATTGAATTTGTGGCACTAACAGCCGATGAGACTGTTCAGCAGCAGCTTGGGCAATTTTTTGTAACCGTACTGCTTTTTTTGCTTCTTGTTTTTTCCAGTCAGCCACTGTACGTGTCATTTCAGCAAATACAATTCGATTGACACCCAATTCAGTTGCTTTTTGAACAAGCCAATCGGAACGGTCATTTTTCAATGGTGATACAATAATGGTGACATTTAGTGGTAATTCAACATCGCTGTCTAATCTTGACTTAACTGCTAACGTGATTTTCGCTTCATCAATAGCAATAACTTCACCAATGACAACTTTCAAATCAACACTCACAAACTCTGCTTGTGATCCAACTCGTGCACGTAATACTTTGCCAAAATGTTTGAAAACATCTTGATCCTTTGTCAAGGTTATATGATCACTGTTAATTAAGTTTTCTAAAAAGTAGCGTTGCATGATTATTTTTCCTTAATTTGTGTAATATAACTATGCCATTCGCCCATTTGAGATTTTTGAACAATTTCAAAACCATTAATATGTAATTGTTCTTCAATATGAGGTGCAATGGCATCATAAATACCCGATACTAAAAAGTAGCCTGTTGGTTTTAAACGTGAGATAGTCTGTGGAATTAATCTTTCAATCACATCCGCCAAAATATTTGCCACAATCAGATCAACTGGCTGTGTATCAACATTTAGTAATAAATCGCTCGTGATGACTTTTATATCTGTCGCAATTGGATTTAACATCAAGTTTTCTTTTGCAACTTTTACTGATATATCATCAATATCTGTCGCCAAAACAGAACGAACACCCAATAGCTTAGCCGCGACTGCTAAAACACCAGAACCTGTCCCAACGTCAATCATTGACTCACCACCACGTACAACCGTTTCTAAAGCTTGCATCATAAGACGCGTTGTCTCATGCGTCCCCGTACCGAAGGTTAATTGTGGATCCATAATAATTGGCATTTCTTCTGACTGTTGTGATTTAAATGTCTCCCACGATGGCACAACTGTCAAATGCCGTGTGATTCGCTGCGCATGATAGTACTTTTTCCAATTATTCTCCCAGTCTGATTGAGATATACCACTCACATGCACGGTTGCCGGTGAAGGATCTACCGCTATTTTTGATAATGATTGAAGTCGCGCTTGAATGTTTGCAAGAATATAAGATAATTGATCATTTTCTTCATAATAAGCGATGACTGATATCCCATTTTTTCATCGATTTGAACGCCATCAGCACCAACAGATATTAATAGATCACATACAAATTCGACTGCCTCAGTATTCGTGTCAACCCTTACTGCTTGCCAACTCATAGTGGTTCCTCATCGTGTAAGATAACAACTTTACCAATCATATGGCCACTCTCAACATCTCGAGTGGCCTGTTTAATATTGTCAACAGTCAGTCCCTTGTAAGTCTTAGTTAGTGTAGATTTAATCACTTTATTGTCCAGCAAGTCAGCTATTTTGTTCAACGCTTCACCTTGGCTTGACATGTTAACACCATAATTTCCTTTTGCAAACATAAACACCCAGTTGAATTGCGCACCAATATTTTTGAGTGGACCAATATCAATTGGTCCACTCGTTTCAACAATCGATGCAATACGACCAAATGGCTTAATTGACTCTAATACTAGTGGCCAATATTTATTGGTATCTTGTAAAATAGCAATATAATCAACTTTATCATGCTTTATTTGAATTAACTGTTCATGTAAGTCTTGATGATAATCTAAAATATAATCTGCACCCAGTGATTTTACCCATGTTACAGATTCTGGACGTGATGCCGTGGTGATCACTGTTAGTCCCAAATATTTTGCCAGTTGAATTAATGTTGATCCAACACCGCCAGCGCCATTCAAAATAAAAATACTTTTACCGGTTCCCTCATTTTCAGTCACATCAAATCCAAAGGACTGTAGAATTTCAACTGCAGTAATTGCTGTCAAAGGCATTGCAGCAGTTTCGGCTACACTGATTTTAACTGGAGCATGGCCTACGAGTGATTCATTGACAACTTGGTATTGAGCGTTGGCCCCTGGATTTATTTGCACACCTGCATAATATACTAAATCACCAATTTCAAATTTTGAGACATTTTTGCCTAATCCAATTACCTCACCAGTCGCATCAAATCCAAGTATACGAAATTGACCATCTTCTTGATAAGTAATACGCATTTTCGTATCAACAGGATTAATAGCGCTAGCAGCAACCTTGATTAATAATTCGTGATCAGAAGGTTTCGGTTGCAAAATATTTTTCTCAATAAAAACATTTGGCTGATCAATCCTTAAGGCACGTTCGAAACCGATTGCGCGCATTTTATGACCACCAAACGGCCAATATTTTTTATCTTGTCAAATAATGACATACTTGTCTCCTTTTAATATGCCTAAAACGCTGATTATTAGCATTTTTTAACATGAGTTATCTCACTGCATCTCTTTAAAACAAGCATTTAGATCACAAAATAGCATTAATTTCCACGTGCATACTGTGTATCATCATCTGTTTTCAACACTGCCATGAAAGCTTCTTGTGGCACTTCAACCGTACCAACTGACTTCATACGTGCTTTACCACGTTTTTGTTTATCTAGCAATTTGGCACGACGATCCGGATCACCAGTATGGATCTTTGATGTTACGTCTTTACGATACGCTTTGATATTTGTACGTGCCAATATTTTTGCCCCAATAGCTGCCTGAACTGGAATTTCAAAATTTTGCCGTGGAATAATTTCTTTCAATTTTGATGTAATCACACGACCACGTTCAGCTGCAAAATCTCGATGAACAATAAAGCTCAGTGCATCAACTTTTTCAGAATTTAGTAATATATCAATTTTGACTAAATCAGATTGACGATACCCGAAAATGTCATAATCTAATGATGCATACCCTCGCGTACTTGATTTTAGTTTATCAAAGAAATCAAAAATTATTTCTGATAAAGGAATTTTATATTTCACGTTCACACGTGTCTCATCTAAGTATTCCATCGTATCAAAATCACCCCGTTTGCGTTGCGCAAGCTCCATCACAGCACCGACATACTCATTTGGTACCATAATTTGAGCGTTCACATAAGGTTCTTCAATATACTTAATTTTTGAAGCATCAGGCATTTCAGATGGATTTTCAATTTCAATCAGTTCATCATCGTTGGTCATCACATGATATGTGACAGAAGGTGCAGTGGTCACCAAATCCAAGTCAAACTCACGTTCTAAGCGTTCTTGAACAACATCCATATGCAATAAACCTAGAAACCAACACGATAACCAAATCCTAAAGCTTGTGATGTTTCAGGATCAAATGTTAGAGCAGCATCATTGAGTTGCAATTTTTCTAACGCATCACGTAAATCTGTATACTTAGCATTATCAGATGGGTACAGACCCGAATAAACCATTGGTGTCATAGGTTTATAGCCAGATAATGGTTCACTGGCTGGATGGTCAACAGAAGTTATTGTATCACCAGAATGTGTTGTGTGAATATCTTTGATTGCTGCAGTTAAGTAACCGACGTCCCCAGCCATTAAATAATCACGTTTCTGAGCACTTGGTGACATCACACCAACCTCATTGACTTCATATTCTGCTCCAGTATTCATCATCCTAATTTTATCGCCAGGTTTAACTATACCTTCACGCACCCGCATATTGACCACAACACCTCGGTAAGCATCATAGGCTGAATCAAAAATCAACGCGCGTAATGGTGCTGTTAAATCACCTGTTGGTGCAGGTAAATCAACCACAATTTTTTCCAATAATTCAGGAATACCAATACCCTTTTTAGCAGAAGCTAATACCGCTTCCGATGCATCAATACCAATAAGATCTTCAATTTCTGCACGAACTTTTTCTGCATCAGCAGCCGGTAAATCAATTTTATTGATAACCGGCAAAATTTCTAGATCATTATCTAATGCCAAATAAACATTGGCAAGCGTCTGTGCTTCTACGCCTTGTGCTGCATCAACAACTAAAATAGCCCCTTCAGCAGCAGCTAGTGAGCGCGACACTTCATAGGAAAAATCAACATGCCCTGGTGTATCAATTAAATGAAAAATATAGGTTTCACCATCATTTGCATCGTAATGTACTTCGACTGCGTTTAATTTAATTGTAATCCCACGTTCACGCTCCAGATCCATAGTGTCGAGCAATTGATTTTGCATATCACGCTCAGCTACAGTGTGTGTTTGCTCTAAAATGCGATCTGCAATCGTTGATTTTCCATGATCAATATGTGCCACAATTGAAAAAATTGCGGATATGCTTTTGTCGTTCTTTAAGTTGTTCCAAATTAATTTCTGTCATTTTTTTATCACGCAAGTTATGCGTATACTTTCAATTTTTCTATCTAGTCTATTTTATCATGAATAGACAGAAAAAAACGTGAGCCACACCATTTCTGATACGCAACACGTTTAATTTTTTTTAAATGATTAAATTAATTGCCACTAAAGGATACCAATTTGTTTGAATCAGTTGATACACCCGTTGATAATAATTTCATAACCGTTAACATTTGTTCATCACTGACAAGTTTTGGCGCGCCGTTCACCAGGGTATCAAATACACTATCATATATACGACCATAATCACCTAAAACACTAGGAACCATTTTTTCAATACGATCCCCGCTTTGATTGAAATAAACAAGTTTCCCATAATTTTGTGGTGCATCTACCCCAAAACCAACAGTCCCTGGCATAATTCCAGCTTTTAAATCGTTTTCTTGTTCATCAACATCATATTTTATAAAGGTGCCATGTGTGCCACGTAATTGCCATTTTGGATACTGAATAGTTGCTAATTCAGTTGTTTGTATTGTTGCCTTCAGCGCATTTTTATAGAACATATTAACTTCTATTTGATCATCCAGAGTTGCCTCTAAAATTCGTGTCGCTCGTAAATCGTACATTGCTGATTTTGGTGCGCCAAACAGACTGACAACTTGGTCGACTAAATGGACACCATGTCCGTAAAGAGAACCATCAATAGCAGGTCCTTCAAAGATGCCATCATTTGGCCTATAGTGATCCATGTGGACCTCTAAGTCTACTAAACGACCCAAATAACCGTTTCCTATGACTTGTTTTACAGTTAAAAAATCACTATCAAATCTACGACTTTGGTATGGCATAATGAATGGACCTTGTTTACGTGCTAAATCAACAAGTATTTTTGCTTCATCAAAATTTGCTGCCATTGGTTTATCAACCAGTACATTTTTGCCAGCTTCAAGTAACCTTTTAGTCATCGTGTAATGACTAGACGATGGTGTGACAACAACGACAAGATCAATAGTACTATCATTGATAATATCTTGTACATCAGTAGAAAAAATAGTGCCTGTTGTTTCCCATTCAAATTGATCTGCCGGCCGTTTTCCAAGTGTGGGAGTCACGATACGTCCTACTTTGAACTGATCCAATCGTAATTTTAAGTATGGTAAATGGTAACGATTTGTACTTTTCCCAAAACCAATATAAGCAATATTTAACATAATCATTCACCCTTGTTTAGTTTTATCAGTCATTCATATCATTTGCAACTATTTAATCACAATTTGTTCTAAATCACCTAATGCAGAAATAAGTTTATCAATCATATGTAATTGTAAATAACGATTATTTTTAACCAACTCATTATCCGCATTAACCATTGTCATATCGAAGTAATCTGCAATTGGTTTTTGTAGTTCAGCTAAGGCACTGTACACTGCATCGCCACCTTGTGATTCTAGTGCTGCCAAATTAATTTTTTGTGTTGCTATAAATAGTGCCTGCTCAGTTTGATTTTCAAACAGACTCTCATCAACAAGCCCTTCTGCTGGTTGTTTCATTGCCAAACGTGAAACACGTGTTAATGCTTCAATAATATCACGGAAATTATCATCATCAGCATGATTTGCTAACGTTTGCGTACGGTCTACAATATAAACAACATCTACATCAGGCGTCAGAGCTGTTCCCGCAGCCACAATATCTGGCCGTACATCGCCATCCAAAGCTAGTTTACGAACACGATCCAAAATAAATGTCATAATTGCAGTCAGATCAGCATTCTCGGTGACCTCACCGTTAGATTTTACAAAATCAGATAACAATGATCGCAATGCAACATGCCAGTGCTTATTTTGAAGCGTTCTTACCACGCCGTTTGCTGCGCGTCGTAAACCATATGGGTCATTTGATCCAGAGGGAATAAGATCGGCTGAAAAGAAAGTGACAATGGTATCTAGTTTATCAGCTATTGCTAACACGGCGCCAACTGCAGTTTCTGCAATATTACCATTAGCAGAAACCGGCATATAATGTTCTCTTATGGCACTGGCCACTGCAGCGCTTTCACCAAATAATTGCGCATAATGTTCACCCATAATGCCTTGTAATTCATCAAATTCACCAACCATGCCAGTCATCAAATCAAACTTGTAAATTTCAGAAGCACGTGCTAGATCAGCTTTTTGCGTCTCATCAAATTGCAACTCATCAGCTAAACTAGCAGCTAGTCGCCCAACACGCTGCATATGTTCGTAAACTGTCCCAATTTTTTCATGGAAAACCAATTTTTAACCTTTGTCATATTATCATCAATGGTTTTTGTTTGTCCTCTTGATAGAAAAATTCAGCATCTTCTAGTCGAGCGACCAGCACTTTCTCATTGCCTGCAATGACATTATCAAGATGTTCAGAATTACCATTACGTACTGACAGAAAGTGTGGTAACAAATCATTTGCTTGATTTGTCACATAGAAAAAACGCTGATGTTCACGCATTGATGTCATTAACACTTCATCTGGCAATTCTAAGTATTTATTTTCAAAACCACCAGAAAATGCCGTCGGCCATTCAACAATATTATTAACTTCTTCCAACAAATTTTGCGCTGCATCTGAGCTCAAATCTAACAACCAGTTATTTTGATTTGCTATATCTTCAAGTTGTGACTGTATAATACCTTTACGTGTCGCTGCATCTACAATAACATAGGCCGCCTTTAGGGTCGCAACATATACCCCCGCATTAGCAATTGTGATATGTTCATTTGACAAAAAACGATGTCCACGTGTCATACGTCCTGTTTTAACGTCTAAAATGTTAAAATCAATCACTTTTTCATCAAGTAAAGCAACAATCCATCGAATTGGCCGCACATACAAAAAGGCATTGTTAGCCCATTTCATATATGTTGTGAATTTCATTTGTGCAATAACTTCTTCACCAATACTAGCTAGAATATCAGCTGCTGACACGCCTGGCGTATGCTTAGTTAACCAAACATAACCATCACGTTCTTCAAAATTTTCTGGTGTCATACCTTGCCCTCGAGCAAATCCTTGGGCAGCTTTTGACCAATTACCGTTATCATCTTTTGCACGTTCAATCGATGGTCCACGCTTTTCTTCTGATAGTGCCTCTGATTCAGATGATATATCAATCAACTCTACCGCTAATCGACGTGGTGTAGAGTAAGGTTGAATATGA
>AEMJ01000371.1 GCA_000166735.2 Leuconostoc inhae KCTC 3774
ATGGTAGATATGCATATTAGTAACTTACGAGAAAAAGTTGAAAACAATCCAAAATCACCACAAATATTAAAAACTGTGCGAGGCTTTGGCTACACAATGGTTAATTAGCAATGTAAAGATCTATTTACATTGCTTTACACAACGATGACGATTTTAGGTTACTTTCTTTGACACAAGGTGCGTAATATATGATTTGTAAACAAGGAAAGGCTACCAAGAGCCTCTACTACAAACCGAGTTTACATTACATATGCTTCCATGCGAAGCCTAAACAAAGGGAGAAGTATTCATGAACAAAACGGTTATTGGCGTTGTCGGTGGTGTGGTTGTTATTGCAGCGGGCCTAGCTATTTATGCCAACTCTAATTCACATACAGATAAAAAACTACGGTTTCAACGACAAAAAAGTTAAGTGGTAAAGTGTTATCGCTTGGATCAACGGCATTACAGCCATTGGCCGAACAGGTTGGTACATCTTTTCAAGAAAAAAATCCTGGTGTGACAATCACTGTTCAAGGCGGTGGATCTGGTGCGGGCTTGAGTCAAGTATCTAATGGTTCTGTTCAAATTGGTAACTCTGATGTATTTGCGGAAGAAAAAGATGGTGTTGATGCTTCAAAGTTAAAGGATCATCAAGTAGCTGTTGTTGGTATTGCGCCTGTGGTCAATTCTGATGTACAAGTATCGAACATTTCTAAGACACAACTACGTGATATTTTTACTGGAAAAATTACTAATTGGAAAGAAGTTGGTGGTAAGGATGAAAAAATTGTTATCATTAACCGTGCAACCGGATCTGGCACACGTTCAGTATTTGAGAAGAACGTGTTAGATGGTCAAAATGCCGTACAATCAACCGAACAAGATTCGAATGGAACTGTTCAAAAGATTGTATCTACAACACCTGGTGCCATTTCTTATTTAGCTTTTGCTTACTTAGATGCATCGGGAATCAAGGCGTTAGATGTTGACAAAGTAACACCGAACAAGAAAAATGTTGAAGATAATTCATGGCCAATCTGGGCATATGAACATATGTATACCAAAGGCACAGAAACAGAAGCAACAAAAGCATTTTTGAAGTATTTTGCCACAAAAGAAGTGCAAAAAACTATTGTACCAAAACTGGGTTATATTGGTTTGACTGATATGAAAGTAACACGCGATGCAACTGGTAAAGTTGAAAACAAGTAAAATAATTAGTGTCGTTTTAATTCCGCGAAAGCGGTTTTTTTTGTTATGATAGTTATAGTGGAGAGACAGATGACAAAAAAATATTTAAATACTTGTCCTTTTTAGTTCCTAACTTGATAATGAGTGCAATATTGGGAAAGACGATGTCTTTTGACCGTCAACAGTGGGTGATTATGGTTGTTTTTCTGTTGATTGCTACAGCAAGCGGCATATTGGTAGCGCAGTTTTGGGAAAAAGTTCAGCAGACAGAATTGCAAGTCATGCAAAACCGCATGTTGGCTACAATTCAAGGACAAGAGCCTAGGGGTGTATTGACAGAACCAAACTCTCCGCATTATGATTTAATTCATCAATTTAATACTTTACAAAACTATATTAAACAGACGCAGCGAACTGCACAACGTGATGTGACGAACTATCAATCACTACTTGCAAGTTTACCAGTGGGTGTCATTAATGTGAATCGACGACATATAATTGATGTTTTTAACACAACTGCTGCAGATTTATTAGGTGTACAACAACCTAAAATACCAATTGCAGAAAGTTTAGTGATTAAACAATTCACACTGTCCGAATTAATGACGCAAACTTTTAATACACAACATAACCAACAATCTATTTTAAATTTACAGATAAATGGCGAGGTGAAGCAATATGAAGTTAGCACACTTTATCACCAAGGTGATCTGAAGCATGCTGAAGTTATGATTATTATATATGATTTGACTTCTGTTTTACAGATTGAACGCATGCAATCTGATTTTTTGGCCAATGCCTCACATGAACTTAAAACACCATTAACTGCGATCACTGGTTTTGTAGAAACGCTACAAGGACCAGCAGGTGAAGATCCAAATACCCGAAAGCAATTTCTAAAAATTGTTGCTGACGAATCAGAACGTCTATCATCCCTTGTCATTGATATTTTGTCATTATCACGTGTGAAACAAAAAAATGATGCAGTCGATACAAAACTGATTATAAAAAATGTAGTTGATGAACAATGGCAACATATTAAAACAATGGCAGCGACGAAACATATTACCTTTAAGAATAATGTGTCGCAAAATTTTGTTGTCCATGGATTAAAAACGGATTTGGAGACAATTCTACAAAATTTGATTGTGAATGCTGTGAAGTATAATAAGCAGGGTGGCGATGTGACTGTGTCAGTGTATAAAGATCATCAGCATTGGCAAATTAATATTAAAGATTCCGGCATTGGGATTCCTAAAAATCAACAATCACGAATTTTTGAGCGTTTTTATCGAGGTGATGAGTCGCGACAGAGAACAATTGCTAATGGTACGGGTCTAGGATTGGCTATTGTTAATGAAATTGTTAGTAAACATAATGGTGAAGTAAAGGTCAACTCACAGGTTGGTGTGGGAACCACTATTAGTGTCACTTTGCCTCTGTAAATATTTTCTTTACTTAATCTTTACATAGCACTGTTAATACATTTACATGGTTTTAAGATAATAAAGTAGTAGTAGTTTAATCTTGGGAGGCATTATCATGTCGAAATCGCATCACGGAACGATTGTGGCAACAATTGTGGCCGTTAGTATTGCAGCAGCACTTGGAACTGCTTATGCAACACGAGATAAAAGTGCTTCAGAAACATCGATTACGGCTGTCGGTTCGACAGCCTTACAACCGTTTGTTGAAGCAGCAGGTGAAGAATATGCAAAAATTAATTTAGGTACATTTGTTAACGTGCAGGGTGGTGGTACAGGAACAGGATTGAGTCAAGTGGCGCAAGGCGCTGTAGACTTAGGAAATTCTGACGTTTTTGCGGAAGAAAAGGAAGGCATTAATGCTAATCGACTGGTGGACCATCAGGTAGCAGTTGTCGGTATTGCACCACTATTAAATAAAGATATTGGTCTAAAGGATTTATCAACAGAACAGTTGCAAGCAATATTTACCGGGAAAGTAACAAATTGGCAACAAGTTGGTGGTAAAAACCAAAAGATTGTCATTATCAACCGCGCAGCGGGTTCTGGAACACGTGCGACATTTGAAAAGTGGGGTCTACTTGGTAAACAAAGTATTGAAGCACAGGAACAAGATTCTTCAGGAATGGTACGTTCTATTGTAGCAACCACACCAGGAGCAATTTCATATGCAGCTTTTGGTTATATTGATGATACAATCGTAGCTGCTTCAGTTAACCATGTGTCACCCTTAAATAAAAATGTTGCATCAGGTATGTATCCTATTTGGTCTTATGAACACGTCTATACTAACGGTAAACCAACACCAGAAGTTGCTAAATTTTTGAATTACTTAACGTCAAAAGAAATTCAGAGTACTTTAGTGCCAAAATTGGGTTATATTTCTATTCACGATATGCGTGTCACGCGTCAGTTGAATGGAAACATTATAAAGAAGTAATTAATTGATACGAATTATGTAACAAAATTGAAATACAAGAAAATTAGTGCATTTAATGTTGTTTAATGGATACCTGCAAATTGTACGTATTCATCTGATATGACAATATTTGGTGCTATGGAGATAAAATGGATAACATTACACAGAAGTTGATGCAAAAATCTGAGTCAACAAAAAAAGATTCACTGGGACGAGCTGTTAGTTTGGCAGCCTTATCGTTAATTGTCATTGTTGTCGTATCGATTTTTGCTTTCGTTATGAGTCGTGGCTTATCAACATTTTTTCATGATGGCGTCCATGTCAAAGACTTTCTATTTGGTTCAACATGGAATCCATCAGTAGTTAATCCACAAACGAAACAACCTTATATAGGCGCATTGCCTATGATTCTTGGATCGTTTCTGGTAACATTTTTAGCGGCAATTGTAGCGACACCATTTGCTATTGGAACATCGCTATTTATGACTGAAATTGCCCAAAAGCGTGGTGCAAAAATTATGCAACCAGTTATTGAATTGTTGGTCGGTATTCCATCCGTTGTTTATGGATTTATTGGGTTGACAGTTGTTGTGCCCTTTATCCGGAGTGTTTTTGGTGGTTCAGGGTTCGGTATTCTATCAGGTACAATTGTTTTGTTCGTAATGGTCTTACCAACAATCACCTCGATGACTGTAGATACATTAAAGTCAGTGCCTAGACACTACCGTGAATCAGCTTTGGCTATCGGCGCTACACGTTGGCAAATGATTTACAAAGTTGTGTTGCGAGCAGCAACCCCAGGTATTTTAACCGCTATTGTCTTTGGCATGGCACGTGCCTTTGGTGAGGCGCTGGCAGTACAAATGGTTATTGGAAACGCAGCGCTGATGCCACATAACTTGACATCACCCGCCTCAACATTAACGTCAATATTGACTATGGGGATTGGTAACACTGTGATGGGGTCATTACAAAACGATGTGTTATGGACACTAGCAATGATTTTGCTAGTAATGTCATTGGTATTTAACTTAGTTGTACGTGCTATTGGGCGCAAAGGAGAGATGAAATAATGAATGCAAAAAGTGCTGATAAAATAGCGACAGCTGTAATTTATATGATTGCTGGCATTGTTGCGTTAATTTTGATTGCCATGCTTGCTTTTATTTTGATTCGTGGTGTGCCAAATTTGTCTTGGCATTTTTTAACATCGCCCGCTAGAGCATTTGAAGCAGGTGGTGGTATCGGAATTCAATTATTTAATTCTTTTTACTTGCTAATATTAGCTATGCTTATTAGTTTTCCAATTGCGTTAGGTGCTGCTATTTATTTGAACGAATATTCAAAAAAGGTAGATTTACAACGGTCGTGCGTACAGCAATTGAAATTTTAAGTTCTTTGCCTTCTGTGGTTGTTGGCTTGTTTGGATTTTTGATATTTGTTGTTCAATTTCATTTTGGATTTTCAATACTATCAGGTGCAATTGCACTCACTTTCTTTAATTTACCATTGCTGACACGTTCTATTGAAACAAGCTTAGCCCAAATTCCGAATTTACAACGTGAAGCTGGCTCTGCGTTGGGTTTGTCACGCTGGGAAACAGTGATTCATATCATTTTACCGGCTGCAGTTCCCTCAATTGTGACAGGTGTTGTCTTATCTGCAGGTCGTGTTTTTGGTGAGGCTGCTGCATTGATTTACACTGCTGGACAATCAGCCCCTGCATTAAATTTTACAAACTGGAATCCATTTAACATTTCAAGCCCTTTAAATCCTATGCGTCCTGCCGAAACCTTAGCAGTACATATCTGGAAGATTAATTCTGAAGGCATCATGCCAGATGCGAATGCTGTGTCTGCCGGTGCATCAGCAGTTTTGATAATTGTTGTGTTATTGTTCAATCTGAGTGCACGTAAAATCGGTGCGCAATTATACAAAAAGTTGACCAGTGCATAACAAAAATAAAGTGATAGCTACTCAGTATGATGTCATTAGGGAATTGTTTAGTAACCGAGTTATGGAGAAAAAATGGTAAATAATATCGATTTAAAACCAGCAAGTGAATTTATTACTGAAAATAAACCAGAACGTTATATCTATGATGTTGGTGCAGGCGATCATGAAATTGCAATATCAACAAAAGATTTGCAAGTGAGTTATGGTCAAAATTTGGCTTTGAGTGAAGGTGATTTATCGTTTGAACGTTATAAAATTACCAGTTTAGTTGGTGCGTCAGGTTCTGGTAAATCAACATTCTTGCGGTCGTTAAATCGTATGAATGATAGTGTTGCGACAGTTAAGGGCAATATCATGTATCGTGGTGTTGATATTAATACAAAAGCGATTGATGTCTATGAAATGCGCCGTCATATTGGCATGGTTTTCCAACGTCCTAATCCATTTGCTAAATCTATTTATAATAATATTACTTTCGCACTGACACAACGTGGACAATATACAAAACAAGAACTTGATGAAATTGTTGAAACCAGCTTGAAACAGGCGGCGTTATGGGATCAAGTTAAAGATGAGTTAGACAAATCAGCCTTAGCTTTATCAGGTGGACAAGCACAGCGTTTGGTTATTGCACGAGCATTGGCTTTGAAACCAGACATATTACTTTTAGATGAGCCATCCAGTGCACTTGATCCAATTTCATCTGCGCAGGTTGAAGATACATTACTTAAGTTAAAAAATCAGTACACAATTATCATTGTGACACACAATATGCAACAAGCGGCTAGAATTAGTGATTATACAGCTTTTTTTCATATGGGGAAAGTGATTGAGTATGATTTAACACGTAAAATATTTACAAGACCAAAAGTTGAGCTGACAAATGATTATATTTCGGGGAACTTCGGATGACAGATATTAAACAAAAAAATATACTTGAAACACGTGATGTTAAGTTATGGTATGGTCAAAAAGAGGCATTACATGGGATTAACTTAAATTTTCCAGAAAAAGGTATTACAGCGCTTATTGGTCCATCTGGATCGGGAAAATCAACTTATATTCGAGCAATAAATCGTATGCATGATTTGGAAGATAATGTGACAGTAACAGGTTCGTTTGATTTTAAGGGAACAGACATCTATGCACCAACAACAGATACTGTTGATTTACGTAAGCGAATTGGCATGGTGTTTCAACAGCCTAATCCGTTCCCTTTCTCTATTTATGAAAATGTTATTTTTGGTCTTAAATTAGCTGGTATCAAAGATAAAGCTGTACTTGATGAAGCTGTGGAAAAATCTCTTAAACAAGCGTCAATATGGGAAGAAGTTAAGGATGATTTGCATAAGTCAGCTCTTGGCTTGTCAGGTGGTCAACAACAACGTGTATCACTTGCGCGTGTTTTGGCAACTTCACCAGAACTGTTATTGTTAGATGAACCGACCTCAGCTTTAGATCCAGTATCGAGTCATAACATTGAAGAAACGCTATTGAATTTACGCGATGACTATGCGATGATTATTGTTACACATTCAATGTCACAGGCATCACGTATATCAGATCGTACAGCTTTCTTTTTAAATGGTAATCTGGTTGAGGTAGATGCCACAAAACACATTTTCTTGAACCCACAAAGTCAAGAAACACAAGATTACGTCAGTGGCCGATTTGGATGATATTAGAAAAAATAAAGTTAATTCATAATTACATAGACAGAGTAATGAAAAGGAGAAATATTATGCGACGATTATTTGATGAAGAACTTGCAGATTTAGATAATTCATTTACAGAGATGGGTATGCTTGTTGCCCAAACTATTCAAAAATCTGTCCAGTCATTTGTAGATCATGATCGTGAAGGCGCAAAAGCCATTTTAGATAATGATCATCAAATTAATGAACGAGAAGCAGCTATTGAAAAGAAAACCTTTGAGATGATTGCTTTGTACCAACCAGTTACAACTGATTTACGCGAAATTGTTACAATTTTGAAAGCAGTCTCTGTATTGGAACGAATGGGAGATCAAGCACGTAATATTGCTAATTCAACTATTCGTGTTAAGGGAACAAAACATATTTCTAGTGTTGAGCAGGCACTTGGTGAAATTGGCGAACAAGTAGCAACAATGGTTTCAACTGTGATGGATTATTATATTAAAAATGACGCTTTAGGAGCTGAATCTATTGCTGAAGAAAATCAAACGTTATCTAAACGTGCAGCCCAAGTGCGTTTTGATTCAGTTGAAGGCATGAAAGAAGATGCTGATTTAGTTGATTCAGCAGCAGATTATTTAGTGATTGCTGGCTATTTGAAGCGCATTGGAGACTATACGACAGATATTGCAGAATGGATTGTATATAAGCGAACAGGTAAGATCATTGAGCTGAATCCAGGCTACAACTATTTTATTTAATCATGTCTCATTTTGTGACGAATTGTAACTTTAAATGCGCGACTAAACGAAAGTTTAGTCGTTTTTATGTCTACTGATGGAAAGTTTTGGTATAATAAGGATGTTGTACATTACTTAATAAGTGCGTTCTGTCAATAAGTTAAGCGCTTACAGGGAACTACAGTAGGAGGGTATATGCGTTTTTTTGCACGATTAGCAACAACAATGCTGGTTTTCTTAGTTATCTCGTCACTTTTTTCAGAAGCATTTCGTGTTGATAATTGGATGACAGCTCTAGGGGCAGCTTTGGTGTTAGCAGTATTAAACACGATTATTAAACCAATACTAACGATTCTGACGTTACCATTAACGTTTATAACATTTGGTTTATTTACAATTGTTATTAATGGTATCATGTTGGAAATAACTGCGGATCTTGTTGGCGGTTTTGATTTTTCGAGTTTTGGTTGGGCAATGTTTACAGCAACCATTTTGTCAATTGTCAATACATTGTTGACATCTGATTTGCATGTACACGTAGAAAGAAAATAAAAATGGCACAAAATTCAGTTACAGTAAAACAATTAGTAGATAACACCCGTTTAGAAATTGTAGCGGGGAAACAATATTTAGAACGCGTGATTACAACTGCAGATATTTCACGACCAGGATTAGAAATGACTGGTTATTTTAATTATTATGCACCAGAACGTGTACAGCTGCTAGGCATTACGGAAACCTCTTTTTCGGAGCGAATGGGCCATGAAGAGCTACTGATGGTTTTTCGTCGAATGGCTGATCCAGTAACACCAGCATTTGTTGTGTCAACCGGATTGCCAATCAGTGATGAGCTCAAACAGGCAGCAGATGAGGCCAAAATTCCAATTTTAACATCAACTTTAACATCATCACGTATTTTGTCAAATATGACCTATTATCTGGGTGGTCAATTAGCACCACGTGAGAATGTTCATGGTGTGCTAATTGATGTTCATGGTTTGGGTGTTTTAATTACTGGGGATGCAGGCATTGGCAAAACAGAAGCTGCATTGGAATTGATTCAACAGGACAAAGCAAGGTTAGTCGCTGATGATCGCGTCGATATTTATCAAGAGGACGAAGAACGTTTAATCGGCGAACCAAATGAAGTTTTGCGTAATATGATGGAAATTAGAGGTGTCGGTATTATTGATGTGCAGCAAGTGTATGGCGCTGTTTCTGTGCGATCGCATGCAACAATTGCGCTTAATATTCATTTATCAAATGGCAAAATTGGCGAAGCTAATTTTGATCGTTTAGGCAATGATAATGATACACTTGAAATTTTAGGTGTAAAGATTAAGCGTATGGTAGTTCCTGTGACGCCAGGGCGTAACACAGCAAGTGTTATCGATGCAGCAGCGGTAAAGTTCCGTACTGCTAACATGGGAATTGATGCATTGAAAACACTTGAAGAACGTATGTCAGTTGAAATGGTGAAAAACGAAAAAATAGATCTGGAGAATAAACATGACTAAGATAGCAGTACTTGGTGCCGGGTCCTGGGGAACAGCATTAGCAAATACAGCCGCTGAAAATGGGCATGATGTGCGCCTGTGGACACATAATCTTAATCAAGTTGAAGAAATAAACCAGCAACATACGAATAGTAAGTATCTACCTCATGCAACTTTAGTTGACGCGCTAGTAGCAACAAATGATATGTTTTTGGCAATTGAAAATGTTGAAATTGTATTGAGCGTGGTGCCTACAAAGGCTGTGCGCGAGGTAGCTAAAAAATTAGCAACTGCCCTAGAAGAACAGGCACATACGGTGATTTTAGCACATGCTACCAAGGGTCTAGAACAAGGATCATATAAGC
Source organism: Leuconostoc inhae KCTC 3774 (assembly GCA_000166735.2). Taxonomy (GTDB): domain Bacteria; phylum Bacillota; class Bacilli; order Lactobacillales; family Lactobacillaceae; genus Leuconostoc; species Leuconostoc gasicomitatum. The sequence continues at coordinate 9,789 of AEMJ01000371.1, forward strand.
GCATATCTGAAATGATTGCAGAAGAAGTACCAGAAGCCTATCGTTCAGCGCTGGTTGTTATCTCCGGGCCGTCGCACGCAGAAGATGTGATCAAACATGATTTAACAGCTGTTTCAATTGGCAGTTCAGACGAATCAGCAGCTAAATTATTGCAAAAAGCTTTGTCAAACGAGACTTTCCGTGCTTATACGAATCATGATTTACTTGGTTCAGAGTTGTTTGCGGCTCTAAAAAATATTGTGGCAATTGCTTCTGGCGCTTTAATTGGTTTAGGATATGGTGTCAATGCACAAGCAGCCTTATTAACAAGAAGCTTAGTGGAAATGCGTGACTTGGGAGCAGCTATGGGCGCTAAACCAGAAACTCTGTATGAACTTGCAGGTATTGGTGATTTAATTGTAACAGGTATGTCACCAAATTCACGTAATTATCGTGCGGGTCTAGGCTTAGGTAAAGGGAAAAATGTGCAACAAGTGACAGAAGAAATGGGCATGGTAATTGAAGGTGTAAATACAACAAAAGCTGTGTATGACTTTTCAAAAATGTATCATGTTGACATGCCAATTACGTCTGCAGTTTATCAAGTCTTATATGAAAACAAACCTCTGCGTACTGCGGTCGCAGATTTGATGGCAAGGCCGTTGAAATCTGAAGATTAATTTGTATGCATGAACTAATGAATAAGAAAGAGAGTAATTAAAATGAAACCAGTACGTAAAGCAATTATACCAGCAGCAGGATTAGGAACACGGTTTTTGCCGGCTACAAAAGCATTAGCTAAAGAAATGTTACCAATTGTTGATACACCAACAATAGAATATATTGTGCGCGAGGCAATTGCTTCAGGAATTGAAGACATTGTGATTGTTGACGGTAAATCAAAACGTTCAATTGAAGATCATTTTGATTCAAATCCCGAACTAGAAAATAATTTACGTGACAAAGGGAAAGATGAACTACTAAAAATTGTACAAGAAACAACTGACATTAATATGTACTTTATTCGTCAGTCTCATCCTAAGGGACTCGGAGATGCTGTGTTGACAGCAAAAGCTTTTATTGGGGATGAACCCTTTGTTGTCCTACTTGGTGATGATTTAATGGAAGATGATGTACCATTAACGAAACAGTTAATCCAACGTTATGAAGAGACGGGAGAATCAACTTTAGCGGTGATGAAAGTACCGCATGATCAAGTCTCTGAGTATGGCGTGATCGATCCTGCAGCAGAAGCCTCTGATGGCCTATATCGTGTTAAATCCTTTGTTGAAAAACCAAAGCCAGAAGATGCACCATCAGACTTGGCTATTATTGGTCGATATCTATTGACACCAGAAATTTTTGAAGAATTAGAAAACACACAACCGGGTAAGGGAAACGAAATTCAATTAACGGATGCTATCGATTCATTAAATAATCGTCAACATGTCTATGCGCATGAATTTAAGGGTAGTCGTTATGATATTGGATCAAAAATTGGTTTTTTGGAAACAAACATTGAATTTGGTCTGAAACACCCACAAACAAAAGATCAGTTACGTGCATATATTAAAGAACTAGCAGCCAAGCTGTGAAATTTGTCGGACATGTCGTTTAAAAACTTGTTTTATGATGATAAAAGCTAATAGCTTTTTTCTCGACAAAATAGTAAAATACGTGTAGAATTAGATGTACAAAAAGTAAGTGAAATGAGGTCTACTGAATGGCAAAAGATAAACAGTACGATGTTGTGATTATCGGTGCAGGACCTGCCGGAATGACAGCTGCTACCTATGCTTCGCGCGCGAATCTATCTGTGTTGATGTTAGATCGTGGTATTTATGGTGGTCAAATGAATAATACTGCTGAGGTTGAAAATTATCCTGGTTTTGATTCGATTTTAGGACCGGACTTGTCAGAAAAAATGTATGCATCTTCAACACGTTTTGGCGCTGAATATGGCTTTGGCACAGTAGAAAATATTGAAATAGACGGACATAACAAAATTATTAATACTGACATGGGTCGTTATATTGCAAAAGCTATTATTATTGCTACTGGGTCGGAACATGTTCATTTAGGCGCTGATGGTGAAGAAGCTTATCAGGGGCGTGGTGTCAGTTACTGTGCTGTATGTGATGGTGCTTTTTTCCGAGATGAGGATGTTGTCATTGTTGGTGGCGGAGATTCTGCTATTGAGGAAGGTCTATATCTAACAAACATAGCAAAATCAGTCACGGTCTTGCATCGTCGAGATAGTTTGCGTGCTCAAAAGATTATTCAAGACCGCGCTTTTGCAAATGATAAAATGTCATTTCGTTGGCATACAGAAGTGATAGAAATTACCGGTGATAGCGACAAAGTTACTGGTGTTCGTGTGATTGATAACCAGACGCATGAAGTATCTCAAATCAACACGAGTGGTGTTTTTGTGTATGTTGGTTTGAAACCTAATACGCAAGGTTTTGAAAACCTAGATATCACCAATGATGATGGTTGGGTCATTACTGACGAGCAGATGCGGACAGGCATTCCTGGCGTATTTGCAGTGGGGGATGTTCGTGCCAAAGAGTTACGTCAAATTACAACAGCTGTCGGTGACGGTAGTATTGCAGGTCAAGGTGTTTACGACTATATTAGTGCACTACCAGCCGCAGTAAATGAACAAGTCATCTAATATTCTTTAAAAGACAAATTTGAAAAAATTGTCTTTTTTGTTGATTTGTTTTTTATTATTTTTTTCATCTATTTCTCATAAAAACACTAATATCCTTGTAATATTAATTTTGAAAACAGATGAAAATTTATGAAAATAAATACTTTTTATTTTCATTTTGAAAATCGTTTGACATTTAAGGTGCAAGCGTTTACAATTATTTGTGTCAAGATGCACAAAGGAATTGCTTTTTTAAAAAAGGAACCGGTTCTATTGAGAGAATTCTAGGAGAAAATCATGCAAAGTCAGGATAAATGGATTACTAAAATTGCGTTTTTAGGTATTTCATTCATGTTAACTAGCGCTTATGCCATTAATGGGGCGATGCCTCAAATGACAAAAGCGCTGGGAGTCTCAGCTACACAGGTACAAGCGTTAGCAACAACACCATCAATTGTTGTGACAGTGTTTGTTTTGCTTAGTTCATTTATTGCAGCAAAATTAGGTGACAAAAAACAATTATGCTAGGCATGCTTTTAGTTGGGTTTGCTGGTATCGTACCATTTTTTGTGACATCATACCCTATCATTCTTGTATCTAGAATGGTCTTAGGTGCTGGATTTGGTATTTTTAATTCGTTAGCTGTATCAATGATAGCTGTTATGTATCAAGGACAAACACGTGCAACGATGCTTGGTTGGCGTGCGGCTGTCGAACAAATTGGTCAAGCTGTCTTGACTTTCATTGCTGGACTACTTTTAAATTTTGGTTGGCAAACAACGTTTTTGGTTTACTTACTAGCTTTTCCAATTTTGTATCTTTTTTATGTTCGTGTGCCAGACACAACAGAGATGTTAGCTGCTGATCAGAAAAATAATAAAAAGACACATATTAATAGAAATGTTCCTCAAAATATTAGTCCCTTAGTGTGGGTATTGACACTGTTTGCTGCCTTCATCGTTATTGACTATATGGCTATTCAACTAAGTTTTCCTTTTATGGCTCAAAGCTTAGGTGTTAGTGGTTTGCTTGTTTCAACGATTCTATCACTTATGCTGGTTGCAGCAATGGTAGGTGGGCTCGTATATGGTGGTATGCAAAAATTATTTGGCCGCTTTACACTTCAAGTTGGCCTATTGTTGATGGTATTATCTAATTTCTTAGTGGCATTTTCAAACGGTAATTTTGTTACTTTGACAATAGGTGTCCTATTAATTGGTTTTCCAATGCAATTAATTTCACCATTTATTTTTAGTCAATTACCTAATTTGGCACCTTTAAAAAAGCAACCATTTGTGACCTCTATTGTATTGATTGGTTTCAATGTTGGCGTGTTCGTTGAACCCTTTGCATTATCATTATTAGCCAAGATAATGGGAAATGAGACGCATAGTGTGTCTGAAGCAGCATACACAACAATTCCGTTACTTGGCATAATTTTGCTGATTATTGCAGGGGTCACATTCATTACTAATCGTAAACGTGCTTAAAAAGTAGAGCATTTTATAAAATTGCGCCTTGAGGTGGCGCATTACAAGTAATCTTGACTTTAGCGTCATTTAATAAGCGTTTATAAGGAGAACGGAAAATCATGAAGAAACTAACAAATGAAGCGATGTTGATTACATACGCTGATTCACTTGGAAAAAACTTGAAAGAATTGAATCAAGTACTATCTAATGAACTTAATGGTGTTGTAGGCGGCGTGCATGTCCTACCATTTTTCCCATCAACAGGGGATCGTGGTTTTGCGCCTGAACAGTATGAGACAGTTGATCCTAAATTTGGTGATTGGTCAGATGTTGATAAGTTGGCAGACAAATACTACTTGATGTTTGACTTTATGTTGAATCATATTTCACCTCAATCAAAGTATTTCCAAGATTTTTTGGAAAAGAAAGAGGCGTCAGAATATTATGATATGTTCCTGAAGTATTCTGATTTTTGGCCAGAAAATCGACCAACAGATGCCGATATTGATTTGATATATAAGCGTAAGGATAAAGCACCATTTGCGCCTGTTACCTTTGCTGATGGCACAACTGACCAAGTTTGGAACACATTTGGTGATCAACAAATGGATTTGGATGTTACAAAAGAAGTAACAAAAAATTCATTAAAGATTCACTTGTTAATTTGGCACATCATGGTGCATCAGTTATTCGTTTAGATGCCTTTGCTTATGCAATTAAGAAGCTAGATACAAATGACTTTTTCGTTGAACCTGAAATTTGGGCTATTTTAGATGAAGTTCGTGAAATATTGGCAGCAGAAGGATCAGAAGTATTACCTGAAATCCATGAACATTACAAAATTGTACGTAAGATTACTGAACATGACATGTATTCATACGATTTTGCATTGCCACTGATTACATTATATTCATTATACTCAGGTAAGACAGAACGAATTGCGGATTGGCTGCGTCAAAGTCCAATGAAACAATTCACAACATTGGATACACATGATGGTATTGGTGTTGTTGATGCTAAGGATTTGTTGACACAAGAAGAAACTGACTTCACAACTGAAGAAATGTATAAAGTTGGTGCCAATGTCAAAAAGATTTTCTCTTCAGCGGCATATAATAATTTGGACATCTATCAAATAAACACAACTTATTATTCAGCATTAGGTAATGATGATGCTGCCTACTTATTGGCTCGTGCAGCACAAATATTTGCACCTGGTATTCCACAAATTTATTACGTTGGTTTGCTTGCTGGTGAAAATGATATTGAACTTTTGGAAAATTCAAAAGAAGGTCGTAACATTAACCGTCATTATTATGACTTGGCTGAAATTGCTGAAACAACAAAGCGACCAGTTGTTTCAAACTTGTTTGACTTATTACGTTTCCGTAATACAAGTGCAGCCTTTGATTTAGATGGTTCAATTGATGTAGTTAATGATGGCGAAAATGAATTGACAGTATCACGTACATCTGCAGATGGCAAAACAACTGCTGTTTTGGATGCTAACTTTGCAACAAAGAGCTTTACTGTAACTGAAAATGGTAAAGAAATATTTACGACAAAGTAATTATGTCAATTAAAGCGCCTCGGCGCTTTTTTGGTATAATAGAGGCAAATAAAGGACAACGTTATGCTCATACTTGCTTCTGATTTACCTCATTTTTTAATAGAAATTCTTTCGGCGGATAATCCGTTCTCAACGAGTAAGCTTATCATTCTTTTCTTGCTTATTTTTATTGAGACAGCAGGCATTGTGACTGGTTTCATACCTGGGGATACAATATTGACCACTGCTGGTGGACTTGCAGGAACACATCATAATTTTGGCGAGTTAATGGCCTATATTGCTGTTTTTTCACTCGCTTCCTTTTTAGGCGATGCCGTTAATTATTGGTTCGGTGCGTTTTTGATGAAACAAATTAGTAAGATCCCGTTTTTAAAGCGACACTTGCAGGGGGGATGTTAGATAAATTAGCCACTAATTTTCATCCAAAACGTTGGTTATTATTTGTTGTATTGGGAAGATTTTTTACCATTCATTCGTGTTGTTGTGTCGTTATTAGCAAGAAGGTTAGCTCTGCCATTTGTTAGTTATATTCGTATGGCTGCTTTTGCGAGTGTATTGTGGTCTGCGGTTATTGTTTCTGCAGGGTATTTCATTGGGCATTTAAATATACCGTCAGATATGCTGTTAATTATAGTTGTAGGTATAGCCATTGTCTTTATTCTGGCGTTAAGAGTCCCAAAATTTAGGCAAGCAATCGTTAACTTGTTTGTTCGGAAATAATCAAACTTTGTTATAATAAAGCTAGAATACACATAGGAGAAAATCATGATCTATCAAGAACAATTAGCAAAATGGGAAGCAGCAACTTTGCCAGAATATTTGGCAAAGGATTTGGCACATTATACGCCTGAACAGCAAGAAGATGCATTTTACCAAAATTTGAGTTTTGGTACAGCAGGCATGCGTGGTGTTCTAGGGGCCGGAACAAATCGTATGAATATTTACACGGTTCGTCAGGTTACCGAGGCATTGGCGCGTTATATTGACGACCAAGGAAATGCTGCAAAGACTAGCGGTGTTGCTATTAGTTTTGATTCGCGACACTTTTCACCAGAATTTGCTTCAGATGCAGCGCAGGTTTTATCTGCACATGGTATTAAAGCCTATCTGTTTAGCAGTTTACGACCAACACCGGAATTGTCTTTTGCTGTACGCGAACTTGGCACATTTGCAGGAATTATGATTACGGCTTCTCATAACCCTAAGGAATATAATGGTTATAAAGTATACGGAGCAGATGGTGGACAAATGGTACCAGAAGCTGTTGATGCGGTTGTTTCAAAACTTGAAAATATACAAGACGTCTTTAATATCGCTTTAGATGAATCCAATGCATATGTACAGGTTATTGATTCAGAAATTGATGATAAGTATTTAGCTAACGTTGCCACAGTAACGGTTAACCCTGAGTTAGTTGCTAAAGAAGGGGCTTCGTTAAAATTTGTTTATTCACCATTACATGGCACAGGACAATACATTGGTGAGAAGGCGCTACAACAAGCCGGTTTTACAAACTATACAATTGTGAAAGAGCAAGCTGTTATTGACGGAGATTTTCCAACAGTTAAGAAGCCAAACCCAGAAGATGCAGCAGCCTTAGCTATGGCTATTGATTATGCCAAACGTGAAGGCGCTGATGCAGTTGTGGCAACTGATCCTGATGCAGATCGTATGGGAGCAGCTGTCAAATTAGCTGACGGTACGTTCCAAGTCTTAACAGGAAATCAAATTGCAGCTGTGCTTGTGAACTATCTTTTGACGGCAAAGAAAGAAACAAATACATTACCAGAAAATGGTGTCATTGTCACATCTATTGTTTCATCGCGTTTTGCTTCAAAAGTAGCTGAAAGTTTTGGTGTAATCACTGAAGATGTTCTAACAGGCTTTAAATATATTGCAGCTACAATTGATAAGTACGAAGCAACTAAAGAACAGACTTTCTTGTTTGGATTTGAAGAAAGTTTTGGTTATCTGGTTAAGCCATTTGCACATGACAAAGATGCGATTCAAGCACTTGTGTTATTTGCTGAAGTAGCGGCTTATTATAAGTCACAAGGAAAAACATTTGCAGATGGTCTAGAGGAATTGTTTGAGAAGTTTGGTTACTTTGAAGAAAAACAATTAGTCTTGATTTTCCAGGTATTCATGGTAACGATGAGATGGGCGCCATTATTTCACAGTTCCGTGATAAGCAACCTGATACAATTGGTGGTTTAAAGGTTATACGTGCACAGGATTTTTCAAAGTCAATTGAAACAACTGTCAATGGTAAAATAACGACATTACCACAGCCAAAAGCAAATGTATTAAAGTATTGGCTTGAAGATGGCTCATGGGTAGCTATTCGTCCTTCAGGAACTGAACCAAAATTAAAGTTCTATATTGGCGTCGAATCAGATTCACAAGTAGCATCTCAGTCTAAAATTGATGTTATGACAAAAGATTTGATGTCATACACGAAATAAAGTTAGACAATTGAGGCATATTTTGATACAATTAAAAAAGGCTTAGAGGCCATATTAACGCTAATCCGCTGTGCGTTTAGCCTAAGGGCAAGTGTAAGATTATCGACTAGGAGAATTACTAATGCGTCAAAATAGCATTTTAGAAAACATTACATCAGTACAATTACGTTCTGATATTCCTGATTTCCGCGCTGGTGACACTGTTAAAGTGTTCGCTAAGATTGTTGAAGGTTCGCGCGAGCGTATTCAATTATTTGAAGGTGTTGTTATCAAGCGTAAGGGTGCTGGTATTCAAGCAACTTATACTGTTCGTAAAATCTCGTCAGGTGTTGGTGTAGAACGTACATTCGCTTTGCATTCACCACGTGTTGAAAAGATTGAAGTGATTCGCTTTGGTGCTGTACGTCGTGCCAAGTTGTATTACTTACGTGCATTACAAGGTAAAGCAGCTCGTATCAAGGAACGTCGTCGCGACGTATAACTTGCTTAAAAAACATCCAGTGGGATGTTTTTTTGAGTGTGTTATGTATTGATTTCAAAAGCATAAATTTGTATAATGAATTTCAGAATGTAATATTTATGTAATGAAACAGCAAAACGTATGATATGTAAACAGGACGATGAGGGTATATAATTAAAACATACTCGAATAATATTTGAGTTTCATTACTCCCCTAGTAATGTTTCAATCAGCCCCCCAATTACTGATTGATTTAATTGATAACTTCGGTTATCGCGCCCCTGACCATCCCCTCTTCGGTCAGGGGTTTTTTTATGTTTTCAATTATGGTTAACCAGTTTACGTTACGAACAACAGTTCGTTATGTTAAAATAACTATATGGTAGAATTCATGATTACAAATGATACACGTAAAATTTTGCACGTTGATCTGGATGCGTTTTATGCACAAATTGAAATGCGAGATAACCCAGAATTGAGACATAAAGTGTTAATTATAGCGCGTGATCCTGAAGAAACTGGGGGGCGAGGTGTTGTAGCAACAGCAAACTATGCTGCAAGAAAGTTAGGTGTTCATTCAGCTATGAGTGCCTCTGAAGCCAAAAAATTGGCACCTCATGCTGTCTTCTTATCTCCTAACTTCACTAAATATAGAGCTGTCTCTAACCAAATTCATAATGTGTTTGATGCTTTTACAAAGAAGGTCGAACCGGTAGCATTAGATGAAGCTTATCTTGATGTGAGTGATTTGAATTTATCAGGGTCAATGTTGGCAGCGCGTATTCGACACGAAATTTTAAGAGTGACGGGCCTCACGAGTTCTATTGGTATTTCACATAACAAGTTATTAGCTAAGCTGGGATCTGAATATAATAAACCAAATGGTGTCACAGTTATCACAACTCAAAATATGTTAACATTTCTTGATGAATTAGCTATTGGCGATTTTCGTGGCGTTGGGAAAAAAACACATGAAAAATTCAAGCGGTTGCAGATTGAAAATGGATCAGACTTGAGAAAAATGTCATATGATGAATTACGATCTCAATTTGGCAAGGTTGGGGAGCATCTATATTATCAAGCTCGTGGTGTTCATTTTGGTGAAGTTCAGTGGCAACGACAACGTCAGTCGATCGCTAAAGAAGAAACGTATGACCATTTTTTACATAGTGAACGCGATATACAATATGAATTTAAAAAACTAGCTGCTGCTTTGATCGAGGCGCTAAAAAAGCATCATCGTGTTGGCAGAACACTGAATATTAAAGTACGTGATGATAATTTTAATACAATGACTCGTGCAATCACACGAGAGTTACCGTGGCCATTGTCGGAAGAATTGTTAACTGAAAATGCGCAGAATATTTTTGAGGATTTAATGGCGCCACCTTTTTCAGTTCGATTATTAGGAATATCAATGGGTAATTTGCAATCTAACAGTTTTGAAGAAATGACGTTATTTTAAACGTGATATACTAGATAAAGACGTGTTAATTTTAAACACAGATCTGTAAAAATAGAAAGATAAGATTATGGCAACGATTGAAGAGCAACTACTACAACAAATTAAAAGATATGACACAATTATTATTCATAGACACCAGCGACCAGATCCTGATGCGTTTGGTTCACAACTAGGCTTGAAGGCAGTATTACAAGCGAGCTTTCCTGAAAAACATATTTATGCTGTAGGTAAAGAAGTGCCAGGGTTGTCATGGATGAACGAAGATGATACATTCATGGATGATATACCGGATAAAACCTACAAGAATGCTTTGATTATCATGGTGGATACTGCTAATTCACCCCGTATTGATGATCAACGGTGGCCTAATGGTTTAGAAACAATTAAAATTGATCATCATCCAAATGATGAACCTTACGGTGATTGGCAATGGATTAAGCCAGGACATTCAGCAACGAGCACGATGATCTATGAGTTCTATGAAACGCTTAAAGATCAAGGGTTAATCATGACTGATAAGGCAGCACGGTTACTTTACATTGGTATTGTAGGTGATACTGGCCGATTTATGTATGGCATGGACAAGGAAACTTTTCGTGTAGTTTCAGAACTATTTAATTATAAATTTAACTATGAAGCGGTTCATCACAATATGGAAACAATTACTGAAAATGCCGCTAAATTATCAGGATATGTCCTACAAAACCTGAACATTTTGCCTTCGGGATTTGCTTTTGTTGTGCTAACGAAAGCACTAGTTAAACAATTTGATTTAAGAGAATCTGGCACTGCCTTTGTTGTCCCACTGCCTTCAAAAATTGATAAAGTCAAAGCTTGGGCTATTTTTGAAGAACAAGATGAAGGTAACTATCGTGTACGTTTGCGATCAAGAACTATTGTCATTAACAAAATTGCAAACCAATTTGAAGGTGGCGGACATCCAATGGCATCAGGTGCTTGGGCACAAACAGGACAAGATGTTGAACGATTAATAAAAATGGTTGATAGTGCCTTAATTAAACAGTATGGTACCGAGGGAACAGCTCAGGAAATAACTGAGAAAATTGAAAGTAGAGAAATTTGATGGCAGAAACAGCAAACCAATTTGGACAATTTAATTTAAAGCCAGAAATCATTGTAGCTTTGACCAAAATTGGGTTTACACAACCAACACCAGTACAGGCTAAGCTTATTCCTAGTATTTTGCAAGGAAACGATGTTGTTGGTCAATCTCAGACAGGGTCTGGGAAAACACATACATTTTTGATACCAATATTGAACCAATTGTCACAAAATGAACAATATGTGCAGGCTGTAATTACAACACCATCTCGTGAGCTAGCAGCACAAATTACCAAGGCAGCTAAAGACTTCGCGGAAAGTTGGCAACAAAATGTGACGATTTCAGAATTTGTCGGTGGTACAGACAAAATGCGACAAATCAAGCAACTTGAAAAAGGTCAACCTCAAATTGTTATTGGCACACCGGGTCGAATTAAAGATTTGGTGTCAACCGGTGCTTTAAAGTTACATGCTGTACACACACTGGTTGTTGATGAAGCAGATATGACACTTGACATGGGATTTTTGAGTGAAGTAGATTTTATAGCTGGTGCAATGCCAGATAAATTACAAACTTTGGTATTCAGCGCAACCATGCCAGAAAAATTAAAGCCATTTTTAAAGAAGTATTTGGATAATCCAAAATTCGAAGCTATTCCTGTATCAACTGTTATTGCAGATACTATTGATAACTGGCTATTAGCGACAAAATCAAAAAATAGAAATGATGTGATATATCAAGTATTATCAATTGGCAATCCTTATTTGGCATTGGTATTTGCTAATACAAAAGAACGTGCAAAAGAAATTGCTTCGAATTTGCGTGGCCGTGGTTTAAAAGTTGCAGAAATTCATGGTGATATTGAACCACGTGAACGTCGACGTGTGATGAAAGCAATCCAAAACTTAGAATTTCAATATGTTGTCGCAACTGATTTGGCGGCCCGTGGTATTGATATTGAAGGCGTATCGCATGTTATTAATGATGATATTCCAGATGAGCTAGAATTTTTCGTTCATCGTGTCGGACGAACTGGTCGTAATGGGTTAGCGGGTCTCGCAATTACGTTATATGGTCCAGATGAAGAGCAAGAAGTTGCGGAATTAGAAGCGCTTGGTATTAATTTTAAAGCTAAGCAAATTAAAGATGGTGAGATTGTTGATGTTAAGGATCGCCGAGCACGTAAACAACGTGTCGCCACAACCAAAAAATTAGATCCAACAATGGTTGGTATGGTTAAAAAGAAGAAAAAAATTGTTAAACCGGGTTATAAGCGCCGAATTAAGTCAGCGATTCAACGTAAAGATCAAATGGATCGCCGTATTTCAAAGCGAGAAGAAATGCGCGCTACACGTAAGGAAAATAAAAAGCGTGGTGATAGGTAATAAAAAATAAGACGACTCAACTGAGTCGTCTTATTTTTTAATGGCGATCACGACGTGATAATGGTGTAATGATATTGGATTGAATTAATTTCATGACTTCGGGGTTATCTGGTAAATTAGAATGTTGTGCATTGTCACCTGTCACAGTAATCTGAGTATATGATTTAACTCTTTTTTGATAAATATATTTTCCAGCGATGACACTTTGAATTGGAACAATGCCATCATCAGTGTAGTCTTCAGTACCGGCAATTGAATATACTGTTAGGTGACTTGGTATTTTACTATTATCTTGTATAAAATCTTTTAACATTTCAGTGCGTCGCTGTAAGGAAGTTTCTGAAAAGTTAAAGGGTGTCCCCAATGTCATCAATGTTGGTATTGAAAAGTCATCACTGTCAAAATATTTTTCAAAAAAATTTGTCCATATTAAGCCACCGTTTGAATGACCAACAGCAGAAAATGTCTGAAAGTGATAGCGATCTTGTAAGGCATAAAGAGCACTTGTTAACCATTGTGTCTGTTTTTTAATATTGTTGTAACCATCTTCGTTATTTTGAAAGCCAATAACAATAAATGGTTGGCGGTCATTAGCGTTGATTTTGCCAGTGTATATCAACTCACCATCTTGGTTAACTTTGACTTTTAGAACACTGTGTGTTGGGCCACTAGCATTGATTTCTGATAATAAATGATCGAATCGATTAACGGTTGCTTCAGATCCGGGAACAAAAATAACAGGTGTCATATGTGAATTTTTAATCTTGGATTGATGAGTACTTGTTTCTGATACCCAATGCTGACCATAGATACCTAAAAACACCATTAATATTAAGCTTAATATTAAAATTAATGTTAACACGATTCTATTTTTCATGAGTAACCTCTGTTGTAAGACGTTTTAAAAATGGTCGATAAATTAGCAAAGAGACGCTAAAAATGAGAATGGCAAGTATCGTTGATCGGATTGGTGTGGCACTTGCAAGGGTAGGAAGTAACATATTTGGCAAATTATTAGGTGTAATAAAAATTGCAGGTTGCACAATATGCCCTGCTATAGCGACATAACTGATTAACATACTAGTGATATTAACGAGTAGCATGGGCACTAACATAAGGGGTCTGAGAAACATTGGGAGCCCAGCATAGAGTAGATAGTTATTATCAAACAAACTAGGAAACCATGATAAAATACTTAATCGTTTATATTTTTTTGATATTGTAAATAACAATAAAATATTAAGTGCTAAGGTATTACCAACACCACCAAATAAAGTAAACGCACCATAAATGCTATACAAATTTTCAGGGAAAGGGAGGGGGGAGGTGGCTAAACCATGAGTTAGAAATTTATCTAAATTTGAGATCATAGCATTAAATGATGTCTGATTGCTAGAAAGTTCAGAAGGAAGTGAAAAGCCAACTATAAATAGTAATGGCGATAAAATTGAAATTAGTAGTAACCCAGAAAAAGTTGTAAAAAATTTTTAGATAATAGATTTGAGATGATGGTTGTTATACTCGACAGATGTAATCCGATATGAAGTAATAGGCTAGCAAAGATCATTGTTGTAGCCCATAGTAAATATTTTAGACTAAAAGGAGAGGTAGTTGTTTTAAGACGACGATAATACCAATAATATGTAAAACAGCTTAACAAAGTGAAAAGTGTTACTAATAAGTAGTGGATGGCCGTATTTGTGGTTGACTGATTTTTTGCAAACAGTAACATATAAATTGCAATAAAGTTAGTTATAATAGGTAGTGTCGTATTTTCAATGCCTTTTTGAGTTAAATAGTGATATGTTAAGCCGATAACGAAAATCATAGTGACAGCAACGTCAAGATTTTGTATGATAAACATTAACTGATCGGAGACGCTATCTGGTATTATTGGATAGTCGTAAAAAATGTTTGCGAGCAAAGCATCAGGAGAAATAGCTAACTTAAAAAAAGTCGACAATAAATATCGATTGCCAAAATTGGCACAGATTGTTGCATAGCAATTGATATGGCCTGCAGAAAAGGGCGATGATATAAGGCCTCATCCAAATTTTGAACGGTATTGATTAAACGATTGAGCATGGTGCCTCCAGAGCTTTCAAAAAAATTTGTGCTGTAATAACAGGACTATACATAAAAAATGTTTGTGTTATAATAATGACTATGAATGTTTTTACTACTACAGCAAAGTACTATTTGATTATACATTAAATCACAGATACGGGGGTAACGTGAAATGATTAAACAATTTTTTCAGCGGCCGATTGTTAATTTTATTAGTCGGACGCTATTTTATTTTATAATTATTTTAGTGTTGATATACCTTTACAGCTACTCAGGCGTGGGTGAAGGTCACTTTATTTATAACGAATTCTAAATTAGGAAAATTAATATGATTATTAAAAATATCATGACAGCGATTGATACAATTGCAGAAACGCAAGGGCATACAATTGCTTATGATGAATTGGGAAATACACACACATACGAACAGCTTAAAAAGTATTCGGATAGCCTAGCATCATTTATAGAGAACTTGCATGTTGCTGATAAAGCACCAATTATGGTTTATGGGGGACAGCAGTTTGACATGATTGCCAGTTTCTTAGGCAGTGTCAAAGCGGGCCATGCCTACGTGCCGGTTGATGTTAATTCAGCTGATGAGCGCTTAACAGATATCATCGAGATTGGGCAACCAGCGCTAATTATTGCTGTTGATGAATTACCAATCGAAGTTGCGGATGTAACAGTCATCAATAAAACCCAATTGACCGAGATATTTAATACAGGCAATGCGTTTAAAATGACCCAGCCTGTTGTTGGTGATGAGAACTTTTATATTATCTTTACATCGGGCACAACTGGTAAACCAAAAGGTGTTCAAATTTCGCATGATAATCTTGTGAGCTTTGCGAGTTGGATGTTAGGTGAAACCTTTGATTGGCAATCTGGTAGCAATGTCTTATCACAACCGCCATATTCATTTGATTTATCAGTGATGGATTGGATTCCAACGTTATTAGCAAAAGGTACTCTGAAGGCTCTACCAAAAGAATCGGCTGACGATTTTAAAGCATTGTTTAAAATATTGCCTAGTCTTCAGTTGAATAAGTGGGTATCAACCCCATCTTTTGCTGATGTCGCGTTACTTGATCCAGAATTTAAACAACAAAATCACCCCAATCTTAATGCCTTCTTCTTCTGTGGCGAAGTATTAACATCAACAACAGCACAAAAGCTGCTTGACCGTTTTCCAGATGCAAAGGTTTATAATACTTATGGACCAACTGAAGCAACTGTTGCGGTTACTGGCTTACAAATTACACAAGATGTTATTGCAAGTTATGATAAGATGCCGATTGGTTATGTTAAATCTGATACAAAAATCATGATTCAAGATAGTGATGGCATTGCAGTATCTGAAGATGAAGCAGGTGAAATTGTTATTGTTGGGCCATCAGTATCAAAAGGATACTTAAATAATCCTGAAAAAACGGCAGCAACCTTTACTGTTATTGATGGCCAGCAAGCCTATAAAACAGGTGACTTAGCAACACGTGATGTGAATGGTTTACTACACTATAAAGGTCGTAGTGATTTTCAGATCAAGTTGCATGGTTTCCGAATTGAGTTAGAGGAAGTTGCCCAGCAATTGCAACAAAGTCAATGGGTAGAGCAGGCAGTGGCTGTGCCTAGATATGATGCTGATGGTAAAGTAAAGCAACTATTAGCTATTATTGTAGCTAAAAATAATACTTTTGAGAAACCTATTTTGTTAACTAACGCAATTAAATCGGAACTTGAAAATATTATGATGCCATACATGGTCCCTAGTCGGTTTATGTATCGTGAAGCATTACCACTCACACCGAATGGTAAAATTGATCTCAAAGGTTTGATTTCTGAGGTGAATAATAATGCTTAATCTACAGCCATATGCTGACCCAAAGTACTTTATTTTTTATTAGTAGCATTGTTGCCACTAGCCATTGGTTTATATTTTGGCAAGCGATTGAATTGGTATGAAGTTGTTGTATC
>AEMJ01000370.1 GCA_000166735.2 Leuconostoc inhae KCTC 3774
TCGACTTTCACCCACAAACTCATAACCCCATACTGCTGTTAAAATTGTTTCACGATCAATCACACGACCAACTCTTTGCGAAAAATACAATAAGAGTTCGTACTCCCGTGGCGTTAATGTTAAATTCTTACCAGATTTAGTCACAACTTTTTTGTTATCATCAATCACAATATCTTGTATTTCAATAACATCTGGTTTATCCGAAGTTGAGCGTTCAGTCTGTGATCGTCGCAGAACAGCTTTTAATCGCGCCAGTACTTCTCGTAGGCTAAATGGTTTGGTGATATAATCATCTGCACCCAGTTCTAGTCCAAACACACGATCAAATTCATCACCTTTAGCTGTAACTAATAATACAGGGGTGGCTATTTTATCTTGACGTAAATTTTTCAACACTGTCATGCCGTCCATAACTGGTAACATTAAATCAAGTAAAATGGCATCAAAAGTTTGTTCTCCAATCAGTTCATATGCCGATTGACCATCCGTTGCTATTGTCACCTGATACCCATTTTGTTCTAGATTATATTTCAACAGTGTTGAAATTGCTGGTTCGTCATCTACTACTAAAATTTTTGTCATGATATTAATACACTTAACTTTCGCCCAGTGCATTCCTCTCCAAATGTTTATTTACTTGCATTGTAACAAAATAAATAGAAACGCCCTAGCGTTTCTATTTATTCTTTACATTATTTATACAATTGGTTCGTCTGTTAAATCATCATCTGTTGCCAAATTCAATGTTTCAGGTTCACTATCCGAAATGTCATCATTAGTAGACTCATCAGCACTTGTCTCGCCATCTCCTATACCAAATGCATTACGTACTTTGACATAAATTTCTTGACGCATCTCCGCATTTTCCGGCGCATCTAAAAATTCTTTCGCTTTTTCACGACCTTGACCAATTTTAATGTCATTATAATAGTAAAAAGCACCTGCTTTTCGAATAATTTCCTGCTCAGCACCAAGATCGAGAATTTCCCCTGTTTGAGAAATACCTTTACCATACATAATATCTACTTCAGCAACCTTAAATGGTGGGGCTACTTTATTCTTAACCACCTTCACTTTGGTTAAGTTTCCAGTGACATCAGTGCCATCTTTAATTTGAGTTGAACGGCGTACTTCTAAACGAATTGTCGAATAAAATTTTAATGCACGGCCTCCTGGAGTTGTTTCAGGATTACCAAACATCACACCAATTTTCTCTCGAATCTGATTAATGAAAATAGCAATGGTTCCAGTCCGATTTAAAGTGCCTGCTAATTTACGTAATGCTTGACTCATTAAACGTGCTTGTAGCCCCACGTGTGAATCACCCATCTCGCCTTCAATTTCTGCACGTGGTACTAATGCTGCAACTGAATCAATAACGATAATATCAACAGCGCCTGACTGTACTAATGCATCAGCAATCTCTAAGCCTTGTTCCCCTGTATCGGGTTGCGACAATAACAGCTCATCTTTTTGGACACCTAATGCTTCAGCATATTTAACATCTAATGCATTTTCTGCATCAATATATGCTGCCGTTCCACCTGCTTTTTGTACTTCAGCAACCGCATGCAATGCAATGGTTGTTTTACCAGATGATTCAGGGCCATACACTTCAATAATTCGGCCCTTTGGATAACCGCCAACACCAAGTGCAACATCTAACTTTACCGATCCTGATGGATAAGTTTCAATCTGCGTCAGCGTATTTTCACCCAAAAACATAACTGAACCTTTACCGAAGTTTTTTTCAATTTTCTTCAGCGCCTCATCTAGTGCTGTTTTGCGACCCTTTGCTTGATTTTCTTTATCATCTTTTTTAGTCGTTTTTTTGTGACCATATCTGTGGCTAACTCCTTTTATCTTTCCTCATTAGTTTACCTGCTTTTGTCGGCAAAAGCAAGCATTAAACGAACAATTGTTCGATTATGTTCGCTTCTGTATTTATGATACGAAAAAAGCGCTTATTGCGCTTTTACATACCATCTGAAAATACATAACGATTTTGCCAAAAATAATCAATGCCTGAATATATTGTAAATATAACTGCTATCCATAATAATATGTCTCCTACTGGAAAACCAAAATAAATGAAAGGTATATTTTTAATATACAAGAAAAAATGGCAAACATTTGTGAAAATGTCTTTATTTTCCCCGGCATCTGAGCAGCCAAAACTTGACCATTATTCTCAACTATTAATGTCCTTAATCCTGTGATAGCCAATTCTCGAATAACTATAACTGCAGTCATCCAGGCAGGCACAACATGAAAGCTTGTTAAAAATATCAATGCTGTTATCACCAATAATTTATCAGCTAATGGATCAGCAAATTTACCAAAATTAGTGACTAAATGCTGACTTCTTGCAATTTTACCATCCAAAAAATCAGTTGCAGAGGCTACTGCAAAAACAATTGCAGCCATTAGCCAATTAACTGGTAAAACGACAGTCATTGTTGTTATAGTTGCCCAATCATAAGGAATCGTCAATATTAAAATAAAAATAGGAATTAAAATAATACGGAAGACTGTTAATTTATTCGGTAGATTCATAATTTCCTCTTAATTATTTAAGTTCATCAGCACATTCCAGAAAGGTGTTGATGTGCTAATGACGTTAATTCTTTGGCTATCAAATGTCATTACTGCGTTTGCTACATTAGTAAATTGTACGTTCACAACACCTGTTCCTTTGGGAACAGTAATGGTTTTATCGGCTGTTATCACTTCATTTAATAATACATCGCCATCAGCTGTAACTTGAACATTCGTCCCTGTATTTTGCGCAGTAATTTTGATTGTATGCTGCCTTGTATTTTGTTTTGATAAGTTATAAATTGTCGTCTGTTGCGCAGTATTTTGTTCCGGTGTCCCAAGCTTCATTTTAGGCGCAACAGCTTTTTTGTTGCCTTTTTTCTTGGTGATGATGCACTTGATTGAGATGAGCTAGTGCTGTCAGGTACAGTAGAACTTGAAATCGATACATCCCCACCACCATTTGATTGTTGGCTACCAGTATTTAAATGTGTTAGGACAAACCAAATACCAACTAACACTAAGAAAACTATGATG
>AEMJ01000369.1 GCA_000166735.2 Leuconostoc inhae KCTC 3774
GACTAGAATTAGGAGCAGATGATTACATTACTAAGCCATTTAGCCTAAGAGAAGTGTTGGCACGATTAAAAGCTGTTCTGCGACGATCACAGACTGAGCGCTCAGATGCAGATAAACCAGATGTTATTGAAATACAAGATATTGTGATTGATGATAACAAAAAAATTGTGACTAAATCTGGTAAAAATTTGACTTTGACACCACGAGAGTATGAACTTTTATTGTATTTTTCACAAAGAGTTGGTCGTGTGATTGATCGTGAAACGATTTTAACGGCAGTATGGGGTTATGAATTTGTTGGTGAAAGTCGC
>AEMJ01000368.1 GCA_000166735.2 Leuconostoc inhae KCTC 3774
ATAAATAGTGACTGCTTAAGAATTCTATAATTCAGGCAGTTAAGCTAATATGGTAGATTGCAAATTTAATCCGAATTTTTGGACAAATTTGTCAGCATAACCTGATACGGTGTTTGCCAGTTGAGTGTTTTCATTGGATCAATGCGAGACCAATGAAAACACTCAACTGGCAATCACCACGAAAGGTTTTTCAGCAGTTTGCAGTGTTCGGTTAATTCTTGCAATCTACC
>AEMJ01000367.1 GCA_000166735.2 Leuconostoc inhae KCTC 3774
AAATTACTATTTTAAAACGTTCCCATGGTTTGTTAATTAAGAGGTGAAATTATGAGTTATATGAGCTTAGATTCGTCATAGTATTGATGATGTTTTAACAGGTAATAGATGATACGTACCAGTTTTTTAGCGACATGAGTCATGACAACATAATAGTGCTTGCCCTCGTCAAGTTTCTTTTGACGGTATTGACGTAAAGTCGGCGACCAATGAGAAGCATATTCAGCTGCTTGGCACAACGCCCAACGCAATGATGTCGAACCACGTTTAACTATTTTACCCGTGGCATTCATCTGGCCAGATTGATAAACAGAAGGTTCTAAGCCGGCAAAAGCTAATAGCTGATCAGGTGACTGAAAATTATTAATGTGATTGATTTCGGCTAGAATAACGCTACCCAAACGATTAGAAATACCAGTAATGGAAGTGACAATAGCTGCTTCGTCTAAGCTGTTCATTATTTGTGCAATCTCTTGGTCGATGGCATTGATTTGTTCATCATACAAACGAATCACGGATATGGTCTGAACAAGTTCTAACGCGTTAGCTGGTGAGGACAACCCAATAGATTGTTTGGCTAGAACTTTAAGTTGCTGAGCCATATCAAGTCGATTGCCATGATTATGCAATAGCTTAACAAGCGCATTAGTATGAGCGCGACTCAATTTAGCAGGTGAAGGATATTTTGTTAACAAATCATAGACATACTGATAGTGTAAATTTGTTTTGCCAATGAAACCAGCTAGTTCAGGGAACAAGATATCGAGTAGACGAATGTATTGCGTCTTGAGCTTAGAACGACTATCAGTTAACCGATTGCGATGATGCGTTAAAAACTTGAGTTCTTGCATGTTGAAATCGGGCTTAAAACGATCCGATGATAAATCAGTAGCTAACTTTTTAGCAATTGTTAGTGCATCAGCTTTATCCGTTTTTGTCTTACGAAGAGTCAATGTTCTAGCAAATTCTTTAATCAAAAATGGATTATAAGCGAAAGTGGGATAAGCATTGGCTTGCAGGAATAAGAGCAAATTCAAATGGTAATGGCCAGTGGCTTCCATTGCGATGCGGATATCATCGTTAGTATCGGCTGATAACTGAATCAAAGATTGGTGCAGTGTTGCAAAACCTTGACGACTATTAAGAATACGGAGATGCCGTAAGACAACCAGACCATTGTCGTCAAGAACAGCGACATCATGATGTGATTTAGCGACATCAATACCAACGAAAAGCATAAAAGAATCCTCCTAGGGAATAAAGTAATCGATGATGCGACATGATAAACACGGGCTAATTGCCAATGTAACCTTACGCGAAATAAACAGTCAAAATTCAAAGCAGAACCAAGCCGTATCAAACTTATTACCAATACGACAAAAAACCGTGATTAGAGCCTTTCTGAACCAGTCACCGATGGTAAAGGTGCTGTTGGAAAATAAAACTAATTCACGGCGCATCATCCATCTAAGTATAAATTTTATACTCAGAGCATGTAGGAGCTACCTACGAATAATAATATAAGGAAAATATCAAAAGAAAAATATTGAAAAAATGGATTATTCCATGTCATGCTTCTTATTGTACCTAGGCTTAGATAACAATTATGATCAACTGAATCTTCATACAATAAAAATGGCTAATAATTTTGAAACTAACGTTTACGACATTGATAACGGTATTTTACCTGATGATCCATCATTTTATATTTACAATCCTAGTGCAATTGATAATAGTTTTGCACCAAGTGGACAATCTGCTTTATACGTCTTAGTGCCAGTTTCTAATTTAAAGGAAAATAGCAGCTGGTCGGAAAATGATATTGATAAATTTACACATAAAATAATTCATAAAGTAGAAACGGAACTTAATTTAGATAATTTAAATGAACATATCGTTTTTAAAAAGGTTCATACGCCTAAGACATTTGAGACACATTATAACAGTTTCTACGGCGCAACTTTCGGACTAAAACCAACTTTAAAACAAAGTAATTATTTCCGCCCGCATAATAAGCATGCTAAAATAGATAACCTTTATTTTGCAGGTGCCAGTGTGCATCCTGGTGCAGGGGTACCTATCGTTATTACTAGTGGAGAATTGACCGCGAAAGAAGTAATGAGGGACTTTTAAATGGTAACTATTCAAAAAATACCAAATAGAGTTCTTGAAATTTTTTCGAGTAGTAAAGCAGCAATTAAACAAAATTCATCATCATTTTATTTTGCTTTTTCAAAATTAGACAAAGATCAAGCTTATAGCATCTTTGTCATCTATGATTATTTACGTCAAATTGATGATGCTGCTGACAACCATGACAGAATAACATTTAATAAATTAATTTTTTGGTGGGAGACGGCTTGTAATACCAATAATATTGTAATTAACAAAACATCCAACATTGCTGATAGAGTAGCCTATATTTTTAATCATTTTTCTATAGATACCAAGCTGATGACTGACATGATTCAAGGACAACTTCGTGATCTCAATAATATTGAAATTAACACACTATCAGAATTAGAAAATTACTGTTATCAAGTAGCAGGAACCGTGGGGTGCATGATTTTTTGTATACTCTCTAGAAACTCTATTGAAAACAATCGTAAGGCAGTAATAAACGTGGGAATAGCTCTTCAGTTAACCAATATTTTAAGAGATGTACATGAAGATGCTATGGCGGATAGATATTTCATTCCCAATCAACTGCTATTAAAATATGATATCCAAAAACAAGTTTTGTTAGAAAGTAAACCTGATATTCAAACACAATCTTTGTTGCAATATTTAGCAAGATTAGCACTTTCTAAGTACGCCGAAACTGATGTGATTACTAATCAGATTTTAGATAGAAAAGGCAAAGTAGCATTAGAACTATCCATTAATGTCTACAAAAAGATCCTAACAAAATTAATGAAAAATAACTTCGTTGATTTATCAAAAAGAGTATATGTGACACCCCAAGAAAAATTACTATTACTATTAAAAACCTTTTCAAAACACATTAAGTGATATATTAATAATAAATAGAATTAATAACAGGAGATCATTATGTTTTTAGCTATTAAAGAGATGCTACATGAAAAATTGCGTTATAGCCTAATAGTGGTACTTATATTTTTAGTAAGTTATCTTTTGATTATTCTTACTGGTTTAGCCACTGGTTTAGCTAACCTAAACAAAGCGGCAATTAACGAGTGGGATGCTTCAAGTATTGTCTTAAATAGTGATTCTGAAGGACGTTTACCACAATCTTTTCTTTCACAGGATGAGGTTGCTAGTTTACCCAGTAATGGAACCAGAATTTCACAGTATAGTACCCTTGTAAAATCAGAAAATGGATTAAAAGAGAATGCTCAATTAGTAGCTCTTGATTCCAAATCGTTCATATTTAAAAAATTGAAAATAACAAGTGGTAGTAAAAATATCCGAAACAATGCCGGCGTCGTATCGGATAAATTCAAAAGTGATGGATTCAAAATCGGTGACCGCTTGTTAGTTGCTAATTCATCATTGAGGATTAAAATTACAGGTTTTACACCCAGGGCAACTTTAAGTGCTCTTCCCGTGGTTTATATTTCACCAGACACTATTCAATCACTGAATAAAGGTGTAATAAATGCTGTGGTATTCAAGAATACGTTAAATAATTCAAAAATACCAAAAGGGACTAATCAGTTGAGCATTGGCTCATTTATTAATAAATTACCTGGATATAGTGCACAACAACTCACATTCAACTTCATGATTGGTTTTTTGTATATTATTATTCTAATTGTTATTTCAATTTTCTTGTATATTCTGACCGTTCAAAAATTACCCAACTTAGGTGTCTTGAAGGCGCAAGGAGTCTCAACGCAATATCTTGTTTTAAGTACGTTATTTCAATCATTTATTATGTCGGTTATTGGCGTTATTATAGCCATTATATTAGGTGAAATAACAGCTATTACGTTACCCAGCGAGGTACCCATTGTCATCGATAAAAGTAATATTATTGTAACTGGAATCGGTATTATTATTATGTCCTTGTTGGGTGCATTGATACCAATTCGCCAAATTGCCAAAGTTGATCCTTACAAAATTATTGGAGGTTAATTCCATGTCAAATCTAATTTTCGACTCAGTCACAAAAATTTTTGGTGAAGGGAGTAGTAAGTACGTAGCACTAGAAAATATTAATTTCGAAGCAGAAAGTGGTCAGCTTATTTTAGTTGTAGGGCCATCAGGATCAGGAAAAACTACATTTTTGACTATAGCAGGCGGACTACAGACACCAACTAATGGTGACGTAAAAATAAATGACAGTACAATTAACAGTTTGTCCAAAAAACAACAAACAAAATTAAGATTGGAAAAAATAGGATTTGTTTTACAATCTTATAACTTAGTCCCATTTTTAACGGTCGAAGAACAGTTTAAATTCGTAGATAAAATAAAAACCAAAATTTGACTAAACAAAAAATGCATGAGCTTCTTTCTGATTTAGGACTTTTAGAACTGCTAAAAAATATCCTAATCAACTTTCTGGTGGACAAAAGCAGCGTGTGGCAATTGCTAGAGCATTATACACTGATCCTGACTATATTTTAGCAGATGAACCCACAGCCGCATTAGATACAGATAGATCCATGAAAGTAATCGAGTTACTCAGAGATTTAGCGCACAAAAGAAATAAAATTATTATTGTAGTTACTCATGACTTAAGGTTAAAAGATATGGCAGACAAAGTTTATCAGATAATTGACGGTAAAATGACAATCCTGGAGAAGTAATTTAATTTATGACTAAAAATCAGCAAAAATATAATTATGACTAAGGAATATTTTATTAACTAAATGTTGAGATAGCACAAGGAAATATTTGTGCTATCTTTTTTATTTATTAGGAAAAGAGAAAAATTATGACAACGAAAATATGGTTAAAACCAGAACAATTAGATCTGTATATTAAACATTTAGAACGATTTAGAGACTTATATAGTCAACTAGACCAGACTTTAGAAAGTGATAGAAAAGACTTTCAATTTAAGGCAGGTGCACCCAACTTTCAAACAACGTTGAGCATATCAATGCAATTACAAGCTAAAATCAGACAGGCACAATCTCAAACATACGGAGATGTGCTTTTTTTTAACAAAGAATTAGCATCTAAGGTACAAGATTTGGTTTCCAAATCAATTGAGCTGACTTTTGCGTATCGTGACTTAGATTTGCTGATTAAGGGAAATGATCGGAATACTGAAAGTGGTTTAAACAAAATTGAAGAACAGTTGTACCAGGCTAAACGTCAGTTGAGAGAGAGGGCAATGTGATGATAGTAGGAAAGTAATATTTCTGTAGTATTTTGCACAATTTGTTAATGTCGACAAATGATTTTGAATAGGGTATATTTAGTAGTTATACCTAATAAAATCTCTAGAGGAATAGGTGTCACTACTGAAGAAGTTGGGAACACAGCTGCTTTTTTATTGAGTCCTATTGCAAGTGGGGTAGTTGGAGATATAATTTACGTTGTTAAAGGTACTCACCTTATCTAAGCCTATTTAATAGAATAATAGGTCTTCATACCAGATTTAAAATTATATGGAAAAGAACGCAAAGCATACTTGAGCGCAATGCGTTTTTTGTGAATTGGCTGACGTTAAAAGTGTGCTTGATGATTTCAATGTTGTGTCATTAAGGTATGTCAAATATATTGCTCTTGAATACGTGAAAAAATAAAATAATAGGCAATATTGTGAAATGGTAAACTTGTTATAAGGGATTAATGCCCAACTTTACTAATCAAAACAAAGGAGAATATATGTTTTATGAGTGATGAAACACCAAAAAACGAAAGCGCCAACCACATATAAATGAAAATCAACGTCACATGATTGAATACTTGTGGAATATTGAGAAAATGACACAAGCAGATATAGCTAGGCGTTTAGGCTATACACCGTCATCAATACTACGTGAACTACACCGTGGTAACACGCTCGATTTTTCACATTTAGATAGACGAACACTGTTGAATATGGATATACACGCACGTATT
>AEMJ01000366.1 GCA_000166735.2 Leuconostoc inhae KCTC 3774
AAAACGTTTATTTGTCGTTCAACCAAATTATTATTCTACATTTAGTTGTTTTTCTTGACTTTTAACATAGTTTGTCTTTCTTGTTATCGTCCATATCCAACAAATGTGTCATTGTGTAAGGAAAATCAGCGTTCGCAACTACGGCATCACAATCTTTTAAGGTGTTATTGATGAGCAAGCCACTGACATGTTTATTGTTTTTAACAATAATCTTTTCTACTGTTGAATTGTAAACTATTTTTCCACCTAACTCTATAAAGCGTTTTTCTAATGCTTTTGCATATTGAAACATGCCACCTTTTATAAACCAAACGCCATAGATTAGTTCAATCATTGGAATAATATTATATATAGAAGGACCACTAAATGGTGAAATACCAATATATAGCGTTTGAAATGACATTAAGTATTGCAAATCTGTATTTTTGATATTTTTTTGAATAGCTTCAAACGAGGACGAAAATGTTTTTAATTTGTAAGCGTTCCAAAGTGTTTTGATATTATAAAAGTCACTGGGACCTCTAAAACTTTTATAAATAAAATTATTTTTGGCATTTATATATTTACTATATATATCTGTTAAATATTTTAAAAATCCAAGCATCTCTGACTCATCATAAGATTCAAATTCTTTTGCTAAATCCACAAGATCAGAAGATAATGCAATTTTTTTGTTTTGTGTTACAACATCCATGAACGGATTAATACGTTTCATTTTAAAATAATTTTTGTAATCAACTCCGCTATCTATAAACGGCTTTTTATAAATGTCGGGCATCATAACGATTGTTGGACCGGTGTCAAATTTAAAGCCGGATTCTTCTATAATGTCCATTTTCCCACCAGGTCGACTGTTTTTTCATAAATAGTGACCTGATACCCATGGTTCTGTAAGTAAATTGCAGAAGTTAGACCACCAACACCTGCTCCAATTATTGAGATTGTTTTCATTTTTTATTCTCCTCTATCTATTGTAGAGTATTGGTTATATTTTGTCGCCGTTAATCCGATTGTATTTGATTTAATTTACAATTTCATTCGCTACACTAATAATTTTTATCGGTTCTGAGTAGATATGTAGCGTGGACGAACTCCTAGAAGTACGTCTGGGTGCTGGGTACTCCTTTTGTAACTTACGCATCACGTCAGCAAGACTATTGCCTATCATGTACTCATTCTGTGAATGCCAACCAACTGCTTTATACATTGTCATGCCCCCTTTCCTTGTTCATCATCTTCGTTGTATTTTTTAGTCGGCTTTTCAAAGTTGATATTTAAGTGCTTACTTGCCTGTGTAATCGCATTCTTAGTAGTTGCCATAACCAGTTTTTCGTGTTCAGCCGATAATTCCGCTGTGTTGATTGCTTCAATGATTTCATGCCAGTGTCCTGTTTTCTTTAACACTGCTAGACTAGGCACAACCGAGTGTAAGACCCATTTTTCAATACGTTCAACGCTTTGCTTTTTTGGCTCTCTAACAAACTTCATTTTCTGTCCTAAAGCAGTTAGTAACGACCAAGCAGGCATAGGCTCAACCGTTGTTTCAATCTCATCACGCACTGTATCTGATTTCAATTGTTGGTCTTCAATTTTGCCATTAGTAAACCAAAGGTAGGTGTATAAAATATCAAAAGTTATATTAACCAACTTTTCACCATTGTTCAGCCATTCATCAAGCACATACTCTGCTTTGTCCTGATGCAATTCTAATTCGACACGAGTTTTAACATCAGTGTCATAGCCTTTATTCGCTTGTTCTTTATGTTTGTCATAAGCACGGATAACGAAAGGTGATTTACCAAAATCAACCGTCCAGCCGTCATCAACGTTGCCATGAACTGCGTACGACTTTGATTTACTCCAAAAACGTTTTTCTTGTACGGCTTTAACCAATTCGTTCATATCCAATAAGCCCCATTTGTCGTTAATTGCAATATCTAATCGTGTTAGATGTCCCCGATATAATCGTGCCTTTGCAAAAAAGTCATGCCAATTCATACTCTGCTCTAACAAAGCTTTTTCAAACAGCCGTGTGCCTTTACCAGTTAAATAAAGCGTTGTCCCAAATTTTTGATCCATAGCCTGTGTTTCTGGGTTTTTCACTGGCGCAAAGTCTTGTATGTAAATATTTTTTCGCCAGCAAATGCCATTTCACGAGTATAGAAGTTTTGAGACGTAGGACGTTCTAGAAACAAGTTGTCCTGCAATCTCAACACATCATCAATTACTTGCTTTGAAGTTAAATCTGGGAACGTTAATGAAACCCAATCGAATTGCACTTCGATACTTTCAGAAAAATCTGGATAGGCTACTAACAATTTATCAACAAACTTATCTGATATTTTTTGTTCTCCATTTTCAAAACGAGTAACTGTTTTTCTACTAATATCCAGTGCAGTAGCTAATTCTTGTTGTGTTATCCCAAGCAGTTGTCGCATCAATATTAAATTATCATTTGTTAGTTCTGGTGCATTTAAATCTTGTGTCATAATATTTTTTCCTTTCAATAGTTGGTATCGACCAACATTTTTTAAATCAACCAATTTTTCTAATTCAGTTGAAGCCGTTTTTTGCATCTGCGCATCAGACTGTTTAAGTTTTGCCTTAAAGCCAGATAACTCACTACCAGTAATTTCATCAATCGCAATTTCACTACCGATATTAGGTAATTGTCCCAATTCAATAGCCGATACGGTTACGTTATAAGTCTCAATAATTTCATCATTCAATTTCATACCAACCATGATAAGTATTTCCAACGATAACCGTAAGCTATGTTGTGTTGTTCCTAGAAATATAGGTGTATAAGCTGTTGGTTCATTGTTAATCATTATCATGTCGGCTTTCCTTTCTTAAAATGTCCCATTTGGTACTTTCAAAGGGACATTTTTGTTTTTTGTTCTAAATGGCTTCATACCGGCGTTTTTTCCCCATATTGGGTTGACGCTTTCAGCGTTTTTTCCGGTTTAACCCCCCTGTTAGTAACTGGGGGTTAAAGCCTTTTTGGGGACTTTATTTTTGGCGCATGTGCCAGTCGCTGACACACACTGGTCGTGTGTGCTTAACCGCGACCACGCACCTTGCCCCCTTAACGCTTCGCGTTGGGGCAAGGCGTGGCACTGTCTCTTCGCTGGTCGCTACGAGCCACGCCAATAATAAAGTCACTATGTACATAAAGCCCTGGTCTCTCACAGGACATTTGCTGTAAAAGACTAGAGCTTTAACAATAGTTACTTACTTGATATGTGACAATTGATCGAGCAAACCTTGAATGTCTTTTGTACGATTGACACCGTGGGTCTGCAAAGACTTAGCCGTACCAAGCAAAAAACCTAAGTTCTTGCGTAGTTCAGCAAAGTAAGGTGGCAGCATTGGACTAACAGCACGGAGCTGTTCTTCATCTGCCATTGCTTTTTTAAGTTCATCACTTAGTTGAGCCAGGTGTTCAAGTCCACCTATCTTTTCAATTGCCTTCAAATCTTCAATGGATTGAGCGGACAAAGATTGAATTTTTTTAACTTCTAAAGCCATAATTTTTTACCTACTTTTTCTTTTTAAACTACAAATATTTAATTAACAGCAAAGCCAAACACAGATGCTAAGTGTTGGACTTCTAGCGTAGTATTTCATATTCAAATTCCGTCCTTTTTATTTTTTTATAGACATTTTGAGAGTAAAATATATTAATAGAGCAATACGAATATAATAAGGAAACGATCATGGAAAATTCTGAATTCGAACTATTACAACAAAGAGATATTATAAACACAATGATTGACGGTAAATTTTTGCCTTACTTAAGTGCTAACAATATAAAAGATTTGGGCATGCAATTTGGATATAATCTAAAAAAAATGAAAGAACCAGTAAGTCGTTGGAAATTAATGGAAAAATTTTTAATTGATTTACACATCGATAACAGAACAAATGAACTACTCAATTATTTAGTTTCACCCGTTTTTCTTAAAGATGAAATTCGAGAGAAAAATTCCATAAACTTTAGTCAAATCAACGTCGATAGTCAAAAACAAATAATCATTAACCAAAAGCGGAATGAAATTATAGAAACTATCCTAAAACATTTCAACGAACAATTAATTTTTAGTAACAAAAAAATGTTTTTCAATAATGAGATTTTCTCAATATCAGATGCATCTTCTGCGCCAAAAGTTATAGAACACAAAGATAGAATAGATAATGCATACATAACTTCATTAGTTGACAAAGGACAAAACGATTTATTAGATAAAGATTTTGATTCCGTTATTACGAAGGCGAGAACCTTATTAGAATCTATCTTTCTACAAATCATTTTTGATCATCAACAAGAAATCAAACAAAATGGAAATATAATGCAGTATCGTAACAAGGTACATGAAATATTAGGAATGAGTAAAACCAAAGATTGGAACCCTAATGTTACCAAAATGGTGGGATCATTAAATACACTAGTATCCACAATCTCCGAGTTAAGAAATAACAACAGTGACGCTCATGCAAGCACAACGAGAATGAAAATAAATGAAGCAGAAGCAGAACTAATTCTAAATTCATCAGTAATGATTGGTATTTATTACTTAAAAGTTAGTGATAGACATAAGTAAAACGTCTATACCAATTTAAGTTGACATAAGTATCACTATCATAAGTAACGGTATATCAACGTTTTAAAGCACTAAAAATAGTACATTTTCAAAACCTTTCACAAAGTCCTTAAAACGCCTATTTCATCACGTAATTTTTAAAATTTCACAAGTAAACTTGTTTTAGACCAATTTCCTAAACTCTTTGATGTACGCATCTAACTATTCTTGCGAACTCTCAATATGCTTGATCAAATCAACAATATCCTGCGTAAAGTTAAAGACATCAACATCTCTAATTTCTGCAATAAATCGTAACGCTTTTTCATTTGCAATTGCGCCACTTTCAACATCAATATTCTTAACAATATTTCTAATATTAGCCATTTCGTTGGCATCAATCGAACGTAACTTATCCAACATCAACGACATATTTCTTGAACCATTCACTAGACTTAACCTAGTTCGCTCAATTACCATAATATCATCTGCCATTATTTTCCCTGTCTTTCTCTTATTGCGATATTTTCACGCATGTATTCATGTAAATTAAAATCTTTTGGAACTTCTGGTGCAAAGAATGACCTAACTTGACTGTCCCCAATTTTAATAAAGCCCCACCCTTTCAAATGTGATGACAAAGGGCGTAATTGCTTTTCATTATCAGGAAACACCATTTTTTCGATTTCTGGTGTTGGCACACCCATGTTAATACGCATATTCAATTGGTTACGTACTGCCATTGGCAAAGAACCCGCATCAGGTCTCTGCATACCAATCAAAATATAAAAACCAAGTTCACGTCCCAACATAGCTATCTCATTCAAATTAGACATTGCAGTATCATAGCTTGCTTTAATTGGGTCATCATAAGCCAACCGATCATTCATTTCAACAAACGCCCCAAATTCATCAAAGATTAAAAAGCAAGGCTCAAAACTAAAGTCCTTATAAGTACCAATGTGACCTGATGCCTTTAATTCTTCCATTCGTTCTGCACGCTTCATCATTAACTGATAATACTTAATCATTGCATTGTTAATTTCAGATGCCGTACTATGAACTCGTCCTTTTAATTCATCAACATATTTCAAACTAGCCAAATCAGACCGTTTTGGGTCGATAATATCAACATACTTAGTAACCTGTAACAACTGTCCAATAATCGCAAACATCGTATATGATTTACCAGTACCAACGTTACCTGATATTAAAGCATTGTAGAAAGTATCATACTTCCAATCAATACCCTTTGAAATCTGCAATAGCCCTTTCTTAGGTTGCAATTCTTCTAATTGTCGCCTAAACTTAATTGGATCAAAAGCAAAGGTACTAATCATCTTATTTTTACTAAATTCAGTTGTCTGTCTATCAGCTAGTAATGCTGTTTCAACAACATTATCAAACTCATTTTTAGAAAAACTTTCCATGTATTTCTGGCCGTCTACTGGCTCTTGTAAAATCAATTGACCTGTTTTATGCAATACCTTTAATTTCAATTTAGGAAAGTAAGCTATGAATGTCCCATTGTCATCACTAGCAGTATCAAAGAACCCTTTAGAAACAATCAACAAACTTATCATTTGTCGCAGTTCAACTGTTTTCAAATACTTCGAAATAAAGTCCGAATGTTCTGGCGCATAGTGCTTGTAAAACCAAAACACGCCCCAGCCAACCAAACCAGTCAACAAAACACTTAACACAATAGGTGACAGATACCACCAACTATATTGTCCTTGCATCAATGATTGAAAAATATTCAAATACCAAAAGCCAAAACAAATCGTTACTAAAAACAAAATAAAAAGCAAAGTCCTTTTAAATAAAGTCTTTGCTAAATATTGATTGCTATATTTAATTGTTTTAAATTTCATATATTAACCTCTTCTTATACTTAATCATTATCCTTTTTGTCTTTTTTTAAGTGTAATTTTTTTCCAATATTGGCAGACACACTTGAAGTGGTTTCTAAAACATTATGAATTTGATCTTGTGTCTTTTGTTTTTTTAAAGCTTTTTTACTTTCTGCTTCTTGAGCCAAAAGTTGACTATCAATAAGTGTTTGTTCATCGATGTAATACAATTTCACAAAAGTGTTTGGAGACACAGAGGTATTTCCCTTTGGTTCCATTTTTACAATAGTATTTGGCAATGCATCAGCATAATGTAAATCTGCCTTCACCGGTACTTCAGAGTGATTAAAGTTATACTTATCTATTACCGCTGTTGCTTTTTCAACATCTAATAATTTTACATCGGGTATTTTAAGATAGTCTTTTCTTTTCTCTAATTGATCATTAACGATTTTAGTTCCTTGCTCCAATACATCTGGTGCTACTGCTCCAAGTGCCATTTTCCCAATCGTACCAAACAATTTTGCTTTTCCCATTTTTTCTCTCCTAATCAATCCAATTGTTTTAATTATACATTAAGTCTTACAAAAACTGTTCAAAAAACATCGGCTATGGTGAAAGAATTGGCTTTCATGAACTATAAGGAGCATAAAATGCGCAAAAGAGTTTTCATCATCTGTTTTATTGGAATATTAATCGTTGTAGCGGGAATAATCGGTATCATCGTTTCTGACAATTCACATAAAATTCCATATTATAATTCATCTACAAACCATATCATATTATCTGATAAGATAAATAAATTATCAGGTAATCAACAAAAAGAAGAAATGTTTACACTAGCCAGAAATGCTTTGAAAAAAGAGACGGACAAAAACCAAAGCATTGACTGGAGCAATTTTGATGATGATAGTCTATATGTTGAAAAATTGAAAAAACCACATGTTTACCTGCTAGGATATACGATTCAATCTCAAAAACCTTTGATTTTGAAGATTAGATATAATTTAGTAGTTAACATAGACATCAACAACAGCCGTGCCAAAAGTGATCAAATACAAGTCCTAAACATGGAAATGTCGATTATAAAATAGATATGCACAATAACACCATAAATATGTGGTTGTTATTTTTTGTCATTGATGAACTTTCTGTTTATTAGCCATTAGTTAAATATCATGCTCCAATCTCTGTATTTCATCATTGATGACATTACTATACATTTGATGCGTAAACTCATTCCTAAAGCGATCAAATTTTTCAGGACTACCCTTAATTTCATTCATAGTTAGACTATGTCGGTCGGGATACGGACTATCACTCGCATAATCTTGCTAAGTGATTTTGCCATTAACATTGATAATCGCTTGTGCCAATAACAACACATTTTTCGTGTCATACGATATTTTTAAAACACTAGACATCAATTGACATCCGACTATTCAAGTAATCTCTTAATTCAGCATAGGTATCGTTATATTCCAAATAAACGCTAAACACGCCCATACTGTCATAATAATAACCTGACTTCACAACCTGTCTCACTCTGCCAACAAAGTCTTCCAATGAAGCATCATGACCAATCAAAAGGTCTCGCAATTCTGGCTCAACCCCTGATGCCACTAATTCTAAATACTTATTATGAAAATACTGATATGCCTTTTCTGCTCTTTTTAGGACTTCTGGTGTCACATCTTGTCCTTCTTCATAACCTAGCGACATAGGCTGTAAATCTGCTATTGTAAAATCAATTTTCGTCATAATCTTTACCCCTATTCTTAACATCAAAGCGCACCACATTTCGCTTTTTATCCAAAATAACTATGATTGTAAAATCACTTGCTTCAATCTTCAATGTAAGCAATTTTTTATCAAAAACAGTCACTGTGTTGCCAGCAATCACACCAGTTTTTTCTTGAATAGCTTTAGCCAAATCACTGGCTTGCGGTATCATAAACGCTAAATCTTTGGTCTTATAAATTGTCTTACCCAAATCATCTAACGCCTCAAAATCTCGATTATGCCTAACATAGAAAAAAGCAAAACTAAAACCAACTACCAAAAATAAAATTACATTTCCCATACTGTCCTACTTTCTAAGCATACTTTTCTTCTAACTTGGCACTCTCATTTGAGTTAACTGTCTTTAACGCTGCCGTCCATTCATCAAAGAGTGAATGAATAACCACCTTACCAACTCGCCCATAAATATCTCTAAACAAACATTGTCCCTTTTTCAGGTTAGCTAACATTTCAATATTTGCTTTGGTTACTGGCAAATTGAACTGTTTTAAAATATTTTCACGGTCATCAGAACTATCAAAGGCAAACAATTGACCATATTGTCCGATACTTTCCTCATCATCACTATCTTTGACACGTTGTGTGGCATAAAAAACAGCATTGTTTTCAGAACGTCCTAATCGCTTGATGCTATCAAATACATTTTTACCTGCCTGTGAAGTCGTAAAGATCCATGCTTCATCAATCATTTCCAAACTAAACTCATCTGGGTTGGCTCGACCAAACTTTTCTAAATACTTACCTAATGCCAACATCAAAGCCATTGAATACTTTTGTGTTTCGGTATAAGTACGGCTATCTTGTTTAGCATTTGGTAATTGCAAACCAGTAACTTCTAAGATTGTCCGTTGGTCATTAAATTGCAAACTATCTGTTGAACCGTCACTAAAGGCTAAGCGTAACATTGTCTTTGGGACAATACTTTGGTAGAAATCAGATAAATCTTTTTCTGCTTGCGAACCTTTAGCTAATTCATCAAAGACGGTTAAAGTGCCAACTTGTTCGCCTTGAATACGCATCGCACATACTTTACTAATGGAACGATTAAGCGCAGTCTCTAATTGAATATCTTGTGAGATTGGTCTGATTTGAACTAACATTTCTTTAACCAACGTCAACACATCAGGTATATCATCTTCGGTACTTTGCTCATTCAAAGTTAAAATTGGGTCAAGCACCCCTAAGTTATTTCTATCATTTGCATTTAAAGTGACAAAATGAAACGACTCAATCAACTTACGGAAGTAAGGGTTTTTTTCAGTTTCCAATGCTCGCATAAACCACCTATGAATTTCTTGCTTAGGATCAATATATAAAATCTTGACATTAAACATTGCCATGTGAAGCAACAAGAGTTTAAACAAAAATGACTTTCCTTGTCCGGTATCACCTGATAATGCAAGGTGGGGACTATCTGTTTTAGCGCCCCTGATGCCTTTGTTGGTAATCACTAAATTAAGTAGTAATAATAGTCTGGAAGATGCCACGGCTTGTTGGATAGTCTCAAACTTATCTAAGCTCAAAACACGCCCAACATAGAAACCTGTGTGTGACCCTAAAGCTTGACTAGTGCCAAACATCAACTCGGCTAGTGCTGGTACAGTTGTGTATTGTCGCCATTGTTTGAAGACCCCTAAATTAACAGCTGGCAATGTTTGATATAATAATTGTTCTTGATTGAAGCTAGGTTGATACAATTCAATATCACGCTCAAAAGTCTTTAAACGTGTTTTAAGTTTATTGACTTTCTTTTTTAGCTCTTTCACATTTTCATCTCGAACCACTAATATCACCGACCATTGCAAAAAGCCATTTTTATCATCAAGAACATTGACCAAATTTTTCGCCAATTTGTAATTCAATTCACTACGTTTGGAACTGTCTTCATCAGTATTAAAGGCATCACGTAATTCATCACGATACTTTCCTTTTGATGATTTGGTTTGTTGTTTTAAACCTCGCCAGCCGTCTCTTTGGGGAAAATTGATTTTGATATGCACTTCAACTGGAAATTTGTATGATTGTATTTCTGGTAATACAGACAAAAATTGCATCTTGTCTGGCATATTCAAGATGAGATGCGTGAAGTAATCTTCTTTTTCATCTGTAATTCGTTTAATAAAGCCTGTTTTCGATAAATCAAATACCGTATCACGCATTGCCATAAGTGATTTTTCTTTTTCGTGATGATAAGGTAAACCAAGCATGGCGACTAATCTGTCCTCGTCCATTTTCTCGGCATCAATTGATTTCAAAATGCTTAATACATCTTCATTCATGGTATTAAAACGTTCAAAGAAACTATCATCAAATTTGACCTGATACCTAAATGTTTCTGCAATACGCTTCATGACTAAATCAGTCACAAAACTAACCTTGTCTTTCAAGTCATCGCCAACGTTGATATTTTTGAGCTTAACTCCAATATAAAATTCATCAATGATTGCTGGGTTGAACTCACTCTCCAAGAGATTGACTTCTTCTTGACCGATATAATACTCGGCAACTTCTCGCAAGTCATCAGCCCAATCATCACTCGTGCCTTGAATACGACCAGCTAAGTCCATATCTTTTGGAATGAGTTTTAAATCAACATCATCATATTTTTGTAAACGCTCAAACACATCAATAAAACTATTTTTGTATTTGCGTTTATCTTCAACATTGGCGACATTGATTTGAAAAGGCTTAATCTTGTAGTAAGCCCATACATCACCAATCGTTGTCAGCAACAAGTTATCTCGATATTGCACAACAGGGTTTTCATATTTAACCGTTGCTTTTTTTGCCATAATTGACTAGCCTACCTTTCTGAAAAATCGTTAATCACTTGCACATCTGTTGAAACCACCCGAATATCTGGGTTATTTGGTTTCATCAATGTTGGTGTTTCTTGCACAGCAAACTCACTAATGTAATGTTTGTTATTAGGGTTTTGCACATTGATTGTTTGAATTTGCTTGTCAGCGTTTTTAAAATTCAAAACATTATGCCAAAAGATTTTAGGATAGACTTTTTGACAATGTGAACACGTTGAACTATAAAACATAATGGCTTCATTATTTTTATTGATATGATCAACATCATTATTTTGAAAATTCCTTGATGCATAAGGTAGAAAATAAAAACCAGCCACTAGTAACATAATGACTGGTAACACCTTATTGATAATAATTGTAATTGGTTTGGGTAACTGTTTTTTGTCCCTTTCTTAGTATTATTACCCCCTTTAATATAATGTTTCATCATTTATTCTCCTTACTGTATTTGATTAATTTTAATTGATGTTAATTTCTGCGTTTTTATATCAAACCAGCCATGTAAAAGAACTGTTTGATTGATTGATTTTTGACCTGTACCACTGGTTTGTACAACCACAGTCGCTAGGCTTTCGATTGTTTGATTATCTAAATCACTTGTATAACCCGTGGCTGTTTGATACTCACTAGTTAAACCGAGATTATCAATTCGTGACCCTCCTGTGGCATCTAGTCCACTATCAAATAAACTGTTTTGCTGGTCTTTAGATAGTGACACAATACCAGACACCTTACTAAATCGCTTATCATAATCTGATTGACTACTAAACGTATAATAAGACTTTGCAAATTCTAATAACTTTCGTTTAGCTGTCGCATCATTTGCATTGTAAGTCGTTTGCAAGTTATCAATTTGTGTCGTGACATGCTTTTGTGTTTTAGCCACTTGCGACACTTCCTTTCTAACTTCTGCTATTTGTGACCGTTTATGATTTGTGATTGACATTGTGATGCCAAGACTAACTAAAAGCAAACCCATAATGCTAAGTAAAACCTTATTTTTCATTATCGAATGCCCCTTTCAAAGTTAATCGTGACATATCAGTCACTTGCTTTTCATCAGTATCATAAGTGATTGTGTAAGCCACACTTTGTACCTCACTCTTAGCAATAACTAGATATTCTAAATCAGACCCCCAAGCATTTTTAAGCCCGACAAGTGGTACATCATAATGTGCTTTATCACTAAACGTCACACTAGGCGCAAAAGTTTGAGTGAGTTCGTTAATCACTTTTTGAGATGCCAACCCTTTTAAACTATCAGGATAAGTTGAAGTAGGCTGATTACTAAATGTTTTTACAAAATTAGTGACTTGATTAGTGCTATCACTAACTGTCGATTGTTGTGATTGAGGACTAGATACGATTGTCTTTGACTTTTTTTGACTTAATTTAGCTTGCTTTAAATCAGCTTTAGCTTGAACTAATTGTTTATCTAAATTAGGCATCTGATTAAATTGTGTTACAAGAATACCAGCCAAAACTAAACACGCAACAATGATTAAACGGCTATTTTTCATACTATCTCCTTTCGATTATTTACCTTGAATAAAGGTTACGCCTTGACCTGCCGTTAATTCACGGAAACTAACTGTACCAGTCCCAGATGCCACAACATTACATTCACTAACTAGGAAATGTGTTTTGTCATCACTGATCGCTTCAACAACAGCTACGTGTCCATAAGTCGGGTCGGCACCATTTGCCCCTTGTGAGAAACTAACCGCCCAACCAACATGTGGCTGACTATCAGTTTTATATCCTTTAGCTTTAGCATTCTTACCCCAATCAGCCCCATTACCTAAACCATTTTCTACTGGTGTGCCTAATTCTTGCATACGATTATAGGTGTACCAAGTACATTGTCCGAATGGATAAGTGTTTGATGATGACGTAGCGGTAAAATTCGTATCTTTAATTTTGCTTTTATAGGCACTAGGAATTTCTTTAACTGGCGCACCACTCGTTCCCATACCTTGCGCAACATTAGTTGAGCAACCACTGGAATTATTAGTCGTATTATCGGTATTTTGAGTCGTTTCTGTCCCATTGGTTGCCGTATCAACGGCTGTATTTGATGAACCACTAGACAACTTAGCATACCAAGCACGAGCATAGGCTTGTCTTTTTGAAGTAGTGCCTGCGCCACCACGTTCCCACTTTGCTCTTAAAAATTCAGTGGCATCATTAACGTTGGTCATTTTCAAACCTTGCTTTAACAAATCGGAGTTTGTGCCGTCATGGTTTAAAGCAAAGTCTAACTGCAAGCCAGCATCAGACCATTGCTTATTTTGTGATTTGGCATAATTCAACAGCTCAACACGTCTTGAATTGTCCCATTGATTAAGACCCAAAGCATAACCACTGATACTAGCATTCATAGCGGTACTTTCATTGAATGTGGCATTTGATTGCACGATACTAACGTTAAGACCACTTTCATTTTCAGTGTTCCCTAAATAGCCAGCAATACCAGCTTCAGTCAAACCTGATATTTTTTCAAATTATCATGAATTGATTTGGCAACCGCCTCTTTATCAGCACTCGTTGTGACAGTTACTGTGGTATCTGTACTTTGACAGTCATTGTTATTATCCTGATAAAAAAGTGCCATTACGATAAGTAACAGCACTAAGAAGAAAGCTAAATAAGGCGCTAAGAAAAGCACAATTTTATGTTTGAGATGAGACACTAATTGTTTTTGCATCACAGCTCCTTATCTAATTCTTTTTCCTCATCTTGTGTGATTTGTTCTTGATGATGAACCGCTTCATCAAAGTTGCGATGTTGCAATTTATCATCATCTACTGGCATTGATTTTGGTATAGCACTAGACTTCAAAACTTGTGAACGTGCTTCACGTCTCTTTTCAGCTAGTTTTTCACTACTTTCGTCATCTAATATTCGACCACGATTAAACGACCTGTCAGGCTCATTAGAACCGTTTCCATGATTATCTTCTGTGGCTTTGTCACGAATAAGATAAGGTGTGCGTTTATAGGTTGGCAATTCATCATCATCGCCAGAGCCTCGTCTATCGGTATAATCTTCATCAGCAGAGCGATCAGTATTATAACCAATATCTTGTTCATCATCATCTCGTTGACGTTCAGCTTCATCAGCCAAACGTTGCGCACGTTCTTGTCTGCGCTGTTCTTCTAATTCACGCATTTCTTGCTCATCAGGTGCATTGCCACGTCTATCACGGTTTTCATCATAATCTTCATTATCTTTACCTTTTGACTTGTCTTCTAATTTGTCTTTAGCATGACGACCACTAAAGCCTTTGACATTTTCTAAGCCATGTTTAGTTGAGCTGACCATTTCACTACCAGCTAACATTGCACGTTGTCCTGCCTGTGTGAGTTGAATTTTATTCAAAGCCTGATTTGCCATTGATGAACCAGTAACTGTTTGCACTAGGAATGATTTGTTTTTCCAAAGCAAAACCATTAAAACAATATAAACAATTGAATTAAGTAAGGCACTCGCACTATTTGTGACTGGTACAATCGTATCTGTAACTGTGCCAACCCATGACACAAACATGATGCCAAATAGTAGTCCGATTTTTGCGAATAACAAGCCTAACGCACTTAAACCCGTTTTTAAAGCACTGTTTGAAAATCGTGGTAGAAGAGAAAGTAAAACTGTAAATGGAGACAAATAGTAAAGTAAAATAGCCCCTAACTGCAATATCAAATTAAATACACCAATCATCAGCAATGGTATACCATAGGCTAGTGACATAATTGGTGCCATAAGACCGACAGATGCTTGATACCATTCTTCACCACCGTCCTTAGAAAGATAATCATTTGATTTCGCTAAGGCATCAATCACATCACTATCAGCTTTACCACCAATTAAGCGATACGAGCCGTCTTTTTCACTGGTATCTAAATTCGGTGTCCCAAAATTTGCCAATGTATAAGGGCGAATAACCGCTTTATCAAAGAATACACCACGTATTTTACTTTGAAACTCATCTGTATTGGAATAAGTATCTCCAGTAGTTGAAGTTTCAGCGAACATAGCTGTTTGTGCAGTTGACGTAAATTCATTAACCTTTGTTAAGACTGTACCGCCAGCGCTTATCCAAGCACTACCAATAATCGCTACTAACAATACTGATAAAATAGCTTTCAAACCAGCGCCACTTTTAACACTTTGAATAAAGACCCAAACAAGCCCTAAACCAAAAGCAGTATACAATAATTGCTTAAACACTGCCCCAGCCCATGTTTGTTTGGTAAATTGTTGCACATTTGAGAAAATATCATTGATCCCTTGGGTGATATTGGTTAAATCAAACAATTTTGATAACGCTGTATCAAACAATGGATAGATGATATAGAGATTTAATGACATAAACAAGCTCGCTACAAGATGCGCTGAACTTAAACCTAAATCTGTCCACGAGCCTGATTGATAGTAAGCCGTGAAATTTTTAGAAATATTTTTATTTATCCAATCAATATCGTTATATTTTAGTTTGTCTTTAATTGTCTTTTTGGTATGCGTGGGTTGAGTTGTCCCCTCATTAACTGCTTTACCGTCTGCCTTATCCTTTGCCAACACTTCCTTATCTGACTCTCGTTTGGCTTCTGCTATTTCTTTGGAATCATACGTTAACGCATAAACATGTTGTGGCGCAATTAAAAAGCTACTAACAACTAGTGAGCTAAACATTGAACCAATTACAAGCAATAATATAATTGATTTTTTCATCATTTTCCTTTCTTAGTGCAATAAAAAAACACTTACAAATTTTGTAAATGTTTGTTGTATCACTTATTTAGTTAATCTTTCCCATGTATAAACGAGTGGTTGATTGAGATAATCATTTCCAAATGTTTTATCCAAATTCATAGCGTGCTTTTGTAAATCATAACCAACTGTTTGTGTTGGTTTGTTATCCTTATAACCGTTCTTAAACAAACGCTCAACTAGCAAATTTTTATCTTTGTTATAGTAGACTTCAACCTTTGCCATATCGCCACCATCTTCAGAAGTATCCATCATGTAGGATATATCTGCACCAGTGCTATTTTTTAAAGCCTTATCTAAAGTAGATCTATCAATAAAATTCGTGTTACTATAAGTGATTTTGTAATCTTTACTTGCAACATATTTTTTGGTACTCGATGATGCTTTTTCTGAACTAGCAGATTTTGTGGGCGCAGTTACAATTGTCGTTGTACTACGATTAGATAGATTGTACACATAAATGCCTAATACAATAATGACCACACCTAATAGAGCAATAATTCCATAAAGCACCTTTTTGTTTCTAGCATTTTTTGATTATCTGACATATAACTTCTCTCAAATTCTGATTTCAATATGTCCATTTTAACACACCACCTTTTTCTCATTGTCTTTTCGATTATTTTACGCATCTGCTGGCACTGCCCCAGCTTGCCCTATCGTTTGATTGACGATGCCTTAATAAAAGCATGTTTGACCATGCTCTTTAAAATTTTTTACTTACAGTATCATGTACTGCTTTGAATTACTATTAACACGCTTTCCCTGATACAATTGATTTTCCGAAACCAAAACTGCCAAACATAAGTGACTAAATATCTGATCGTTGTTTCAAATGGTAGATTATCTCTTTCGAGTTGACGGTCTAAATAGTAAACAGCTACTTCACTGACTATGATTAACCCAAACCCTAAACTAAGATACTGCATGTGAAACCAACCTAAGACATAACTAATGAAAGCCGTGATGATTAACGTGATTGAAAACAAGTATAGAAATCTTGTGTCAACCATAATCGGTAATCGCATGCCTTTGCCAATTTTGCTAAACTTGGCTGAATTGATATAAATTCGTCGATAATTAAACATCTTAACCACCAATACCCTTAACCCAATTTAGCAAAGCATTCAAAATACCACTAAACGCCTGTAAACTATTTTGCGGTCCATTGACGAAGAAATACACTAATGCACCAATAAAAATTGACATCCACATATCTTTAGATTCATTTTTTCCATAATGCATCAACGCACGTCCACCAGCAATAACAACCGTACCAACTAACAATAAAGGTTTAATTGAATTATAAAAGTCCAATCTGATACCTCCTTTCTAAGCTTGTAAAAACTTCGTGACAAAATAAGTAGAATTTTGCTTTTTAAGTTCTAAGTAAATTGTCTGCACTTGCGTAATATCTGAACCATGTACTTTAACTGTGATTTTAGTAGTGACAATTGGTTTATCTGCTGAACCAGTGATTTTAATATCACTCTCATCAAGGTTAACCAAATCTACTGCATTATCTAAGCCCACAGGGTTATTCATGAACAATGACATATCCTTAGTTGAACTAGAGACATATTTTTGTACGAATTGCTTGGTAAACTTTTGAACCTTTGCCGTGATCGCTTCGTCATTGATTGTTTTACCAGTCTTATCAAATCTAGCTTTACCCACTTGACCAACACTATCAATCTCATTAGCCACATAAGGTAAACCAATCACAGTCAATTTAACATTATCTTGTGTATAAGGCACATTAACGGTCATAGCGTTTTGCTTACCGTCATTATCAATCGTGAGATTATATTGTGCCGTTTTGATACTATCCACCGTAAAAATACCGTTCAATTTAGCTTGTAACAGCTTCATATCTTCGGTATTGGTCGATGATGATAAAGTGACATTCTTAGCAAAATAAGGCGTAACCTTATCTAACCAAGCATCAGATTTACTTTTATCAAATGTATAGTAAGCCGTCACAAAATTTGCCAAGTATTGCCCCACGATTGGGTTATAACTGGTTGTCCCAGCACTAGCTTTATCAAGTCTGGTCGTAAGATTAGTAATGTTATGCCTTAATTCACGGTTTTTAATCGCTACACCATTGGCTAAAACTAAAACATAGGCAAAATAAAGCACTAAGATAATCAATAGACCAACAACAATTTTACGTACTTTGCTCAAATTATAAACATGTGCTTTTGGAATTTTTTACCGCTTTTTCTTTTTGTTTCTTTTCATACTCAAAATTTACTTTGAGTTTTGGGAG
Organism: Leuconostoc inhae KCTC 3774; assembly: GCA_000166735.2. Taxonomy (GTDB): domain Bacteria; phylum Bacillota; class Bacilli; order Lactobacillales; family Lactobacillaceae; genus Leuconostoc; species Leuconostoc gasicomitatum. Next base: position 18,101 of record AEMJ01000366.1, read on the forward strand.
ACCACGCATTTCACACCCCCTTTCAAATTTCTACATCATATCATTACAGATGCTTACGCTTGTAAATCAAACCACCCAATGCGACTAAACCAGACATTGCCAATGCTAAGATGCCATTACCACCCATAAATGACTTTTCTGTGGCATGTGTTAATGGCAATGCCTTAGCTACGGCGCCATCAAGTTTTTGCTTGGCTTCAACAACTGGTGCTTTTGTCGCATCTTTGTCGTTAGCAGTTAGTGCTTGATTATAGGCTTCAACTGCACGAGCAACACTAGGTACACTAGCAACTTGTGTTGGCACATCAACAACGTTTCCTGAATTATCAGGTGTTACTTCAACTGGCTTAACATGGTTGACTTCGCCTTGATTGTTTGTATCAGGCGTTGTTGGTGTTAGTGGAACAGTGTTATTATCGCTTGATGACCCATTGCCACCAGTCTTTGAACTATCCGTACCGCCACCATTTGGTGATGAACCATTGTTGTTTGATGAAGAACCTGAACCACCATTATCAGATGAAGAACTGCCACCGTTATCGCTTGATGAACTTGAACCGCCATTATCAGATGATGATGAACTACCACCATTATCAACGGTTGTCCCGTCATCAGTTGATGAAGAACCGCT
>AEMJ01000365.1 GCA_000166735.2 Leuconostoc inhae KCTC 3774
TTTTTTTATTCAATACCAACTAGTGAAGGGGCTCCGATGTTTTCATATTATATTTTGCCGACCAGCTATATGCTATTACTTTTTATTTTTTCACTACTCAAACCTGCGCGTTTTGCAATCACAGCGTCCGAATTTAAACGCGTTACAATGAAGGCGGTGTTGCTCGCTATTTTAGTAGTCACACTTACAACGAGTACGCTCACGCAATTCTACGGCTTTTGGTTTAACATCACATTATTTTTATCATTAATCCGTGTAGTCATGCGCGTACGACAGCAGAAAAAATAGCAGTACTTGCTAAAAAGCATTGATTGAAAATTTCAATCAATGCTTTTTAGTTTATTTTGTTGTTAGTAATCATTTTCAAAAAACTGTGATTTACTAACTATTATCTGTAACTTGCTTAAGAAGCCCGCACCTTCAATTTGCATCAATGCTTCTTCACTTAATTCTTCAAAATTTACTATTTCTACCATAAAATTTTCCTTTTTCATTTATTTGATAAATTATACGCAATATTAAATAGAACTACAACTGTCATGTCTTATCATTATTAAGGATATTTAATGGTAAACGTTTACTTATTAGTGTAAAATATTAGTATACTTGGGGGGACTTGCTTTGAATTTATTAATTTTACTTCATCTTGTGTTTGGCCTTTTATTGTTATCAATTATAAAATTCACTGTATTTTGTGCAATAAGTAAAACTCAATGGCACATAGAATATTACCTAATCTTCCTAGTAATGACCACATTGACAGCATATATTTTAGGTACATTTGGTCACATTGTACAAGTAGTCTTGCTGATTACATTAGGATTCAAATTTAATCGGCGAACCCAAAGCATTCACCTCATATACTTTTACGGGCTATACGCTGTATTGAGTGTATCGGCTTTTGGTACGATTATTCAGTCACTTGGTACAATCTTTTTACCGATAAGATTCCTTTCATATAATACAACAACTATGTACGAAACAATTTTATCACCAGTCATTATCGGCATTTTACAATATTTCATTATTAAATTAATCTCCCCGAACTTGACAATTATTCGAAAAAATCAATATTTCCAAAAAAGCAATCGATTCAAATTCGTAAACTTACTTTTATCTCTAAGTTTATTATCTTACTTGTTAATCCCCTTATTTAAAAACAACGAGTATAAAGCTACTGTTAATATTTTTTGCTATTAGCGTTGTTTCACTATTAATTTATCTTAAAAACACTACCCAAAACTACTTTAATTTACAATTAGCAGAACAAAGACAACAACAACTAAA
>AEMJ01000364.1 GCA_000166735.2 Leuconostoc inhae KCTC 3774
TAAAAAGCAAAAAAAGTGAATGACTGCTGCCAGTCACTCACTTATCTATGGGCCATCCAGGACTCGAACCTGGGACCTCTGCGTTATCAACACAGCGCTCTAACCAACTGAGCTAATAGCCCTTATCTCTTTTATGCCCAGCTGTGCATAAAAGCGAATGACGGGAATCGAACCCGCATAGCCAGCTTGGAAGGCTGGAATTCTACCATTGAACTACATTCGCATCGCTTTTCCCTGATGCCCCTACTGGCACATCTATGGCGCTGGACGGAGTCGAACCGCCGACACTACGAGCTTCAATCGTATGCTCTACCAACTGAGCTACAGCGCCATCTTAGCATGTCGTCCACACTAAACGGTCACAGCGGGGCTCGAACCCGCGATCTCCTGCGTGACAGGCAGGCGTCCTAACCAACTGGACCATGCGACCAATTGCGGGAGCAGGATTTGAACCTGCGACCTTCGGGTTATGGGCCCGACGAGCTACCAGACTGCTCCATCCCGCGATAATAGTATTCAGGTATCGCTACCTAAGGAGAATGTGGGATTCGAACCCACGCGCCGATTTCTCGACCTGACGGTTTTCAAGACCGTTCCCTTCAGCCAGACTTGGGTAATTCTCCATCATCTGTGTTGCAATACAGTATAGCCCTACATGGACCTTGTTGGACTCGAACCAACGACCGGACGGTTATGAGCCGTCTGCTCTAACCAACTGAGCTAAAGGTCCTATATCGATCCTATCGCGGCAGGGGGGATCGAACCCTCGACCTCCCGGGTATGAACCGGACGCTCTAGCCAGCTGAGCTACACCGCGATCTTCTTTGACAATTCCTTGTCAATCGGGACGACAGGATTCGAACCTGCGACCCCCTGGTCCCAAACCAGGTGCTCTACCAAGCTGAGCTACGTCCCGATAAGTTCTTTGCGGCCTCTGCCCCTTTAAACTTAAAAAAGAGTTTGAATTACTTCAACCTCTATGCACCTAGCAGGAGTCGAACCTGCAACCTCCTGATTCGTAGTCAGACGCTCTATCCAATTGCGCTATAGGTGCATATATGCCGACGACCGGGATCGAACCGGTACGATATCTCTATCGCAGGATTTTAAGTCCTGTGCGTCTGCCTATTCCGCCACGTCGGCATATAAGCGGAAGACGGGATTCGAACCCGCGACCCCCACCATGGCAAGGTGATGTTCTACCACTGAACTACTTCCGCATGGATCATGCCGACTAAAGGACTCGAACCTTCGACCCCCGCTTTACAAGAGCGGTGCTCTACCAACTGAGCTAAGTCGGCAGCGCTTTATCCCGACGTGCCACGGTTTTGTTTCCTTGGCTTTCG
>AEMJ01000363.1 GCA_000166735.2 Leuconostoc inhae KCTC 3774
GCGTGATGTGGAATCATTACGGTAAAAACTAAAATCATTATATTCTTGAAACAAGCTGTCTTTAATCAGCTTGTTTTTTATTTTGTTGTTAGAGCTTATAAAAAAGGTTGATACTTTTGAAATATCAACCTTTTTATGATTTATGACATAATTTTTAATTGTCCACGTACATCATCCAAAGAATCATAACCTTTTTCTGTGAGTATCTCGGTTAGTTCTTTCTCTAATCGTTCAAAGACAGTAATACCTTCAATAGCAAGTTGCGAACCAACTTCAACTAAATCAGCACCACACAATAGATGGTCATATACATCACGACCAGTTGTTACACCACCTGTACCAATGATTTTAATAGTTGTATTTAATCTGTCGCGCAGTGCACGAACATTAGCTAAAGCTGTTGCTTTGACCAATGTGCCGCCAATACCACCGAAACCTGCTTTGGGTTTAATAACGACAGTATCAGTATCTTGATCAATGACTAATCCGTTGCCAATTGAATTAATCGTATTAACAAAAGCTAAAGGAAATTTATTTAGGATCGCCGCAATATCATCAAAATGAACAATGTCAAAATAGGGTGGTAATTTAACCCCTAAAGGTTTTTTAAAGAAAGCAAAAACTTCAGTTAGTATTTGTTCTGTGGCTTCAAAATCATAACCCGTTTGAGGTTTACCAGGAACATTTGGGCATGATAGATTTAATTCAATGAGACCATCAAAATCAGCATCTTGTAATTGATGCAACATCGCAATGTTTTCTTGTTTGGATAAACCAGCAATTGAAAAGAAAATGGGCTTATAAGTTTCTTTAGTGTCAACATAGTCCATGTAATAGTCAAAGCCTTCATTTGGCAATCCCATTGAATTAATCGTTCCTAAACCATTATTTAGTTCATAATAACGTGGTGCAGGGTTACCAGGACGTACCAAGGGCGTGGCAGATTTAGTAACAACTGCTCCAGTATATTCAGATGCTAGAACTGTATCTAACTCCATGCTAGTTTGACACATGACACCAGCAGCGTTAAGCAAAATGTGATTAAAATGGTAGTTTTGAATATTGGCTGTGAGTTGCATAATTGGTTTCCTCTGACTAATATGATTTTCTCGTGAAATGTTTATCTAAGTATAACAAAAAATAACACGATAAAAAGGAGCAATGTTGGGTATAATAATAATATGAAACAATTTAGAGTAGACAATTTAAAAAGTACATATGGCGAGAAGGTATTATTTAATGATATCTCATTTTTAATGACAGAAGGTGACCGTATTGGTCTGATTGGTGTTAATGGGTCTGGAAAAACTTCCCTACTCAATGCTATTTCTGGTGTCAATTTGGCTGATTCAGGTAAAATATTCAAACAAAATGATTATAGTATTGGGTATCTAACACAAAATCCAACATTAGATGACAATGCTTTAGTTATGGATGCTATTTTATCGGGGGACCAACCAGTTTTCAAAACAATTAGACAATATCAGTATGCATTGCAACAATTTGGTGAACAACCGACTAATATTAAAATTGCGCAAAATTTCGAAGATGCACAAAATGCAATGGATCGTGACGAAGCGTGGACAACTGAGGCACAAGTCAAAGCAATTTTAACGCAATTACATATGCCTGATTTGCAACGTCAAATTGGCGAATTATCGGGTGGG
>AEMJ01000362.1 GCA_000166735.2 Leuconostoc inhae KCTC 3774
CTTACGCGATAATCTATACACAAATAAGACTAATGCGCTGAACAATGGTAGTATGTTATAGAAAACGCGGTACAATATTAACCAAACTACTGCTTTGCCTTGAGAAATGCCAGCATTTGATAACAATAGCAATATAGCAACATCAAACCGACCCCCAACTGCCGGGTGTCATTGATACAAAGGCAATTGTGCTAGCAATAACAAATAAAACCATCATCATACTAACCTGAATTGACGACACACCAATTGTAATGCCAATAATGATAAACAAACCCATTTGCAATATCAATGCTAAGCACGAAATTCCTATAAATTTTTTTGCGACTACACGCTTCATACCTAGCCATAACTGTAATTTAGGAATGAACGATATCATAACAATAATACTAGTCATCATTAAAATGGCAGCTAACCATGCCATGGTACCGTCAACCGTCGGCGTAGCTTTAAAATTAA
>AEMJ01000361.1 GCA_000166735.2 Leuconostoc inhae KCTC 3774
ACAATGGTTGGTATCGGGTCGCTAATTATTTCATTTGCACCAGCAATTGGGCCAGCTTTTGGTGGTTATTTAACGCAGAATTTTGGTTGGCGTACAGTCTTTTGGGTTGTTTTACCAGTTCAAATAGGGTCGCTGGTTATTGGCTGGTTTACTATTAAACAAGTATCTCGTTTAACAAAAGAAAAATTAGACTTGATTGGTTGGGTATTGCTTAGTGCATTCTTTGTCGCTGGTATTTTTGTCATTGAGCGTATTAGTTCGCATGGTGTGACAAATATTACGAGTGTGGCGTTACTTTTGATGATGTTTGGCGGCATTGGCGGTTATTTACTTTACGCGCCACATGTTGTTAATCCGCTGTTGAATCCAGCTATTTTCAAATTCAAAATATTTTCGTTAAGTATTACGGCTTCATTTATAACGCAAGTTGTTAATTTAACATTTAATTATGCATTACCAATGACAATACAAATGGTATTATTTCAAAATTCACAGGTTGCAGGTTTGACCCTGCTACCAGGAGCCCTAGGTTATGCTTTAATGGCGATTATATCAGGTCGACTTTATGACCGCTATGGTGCAAGATTACCAATAATGATCGGATTAGTCCTGATTCTTATTGGTACAATTATGATGGCAGTGTTGCCAATTAGTTTATATGGCATGCTATTTAGTTTTTTGGTTATTCAACTCGGCTCTGGTTTCTGGTTTGGTAATAATATGACCAATGCAATCAGTCATGTACCAACTAATTATCAAAGTGCAGGAAATTCGATCTTCACAGCCACAAATAATTATTCAGCAGCAGTTGGGATTGCTTTAGCTGCAGGCATTATTTCAATTTTCCAAAAACATGCGGATTCGGCCGACCGACTCATTACAGCGACTCACTTGGGGGCAACTTGGTTATTTAGAATAGATGTTTTTTAATTGTGTTGGCAGCAATTTTTTCTGTTCGTGTTTTGACAAGTGTGAACAAAAAAGGTTAGTTACGTATCATCTCTTAGAGGTGAACAATGGCTTTAAATGAACAAATAAAAAATTTTATACAGTACTTGGTCAGAATGGAAAGGATGCATTAAAAGAATTACGACGTCACTTTCCAAATGATTATAATTTGAATGAAATGACACATGATGCTGCAGAGGATTTTATTGCTCAAAATCCAACACAAAATAAAGCATTACTGATTGGCGTAGAAATTGGGAAACATATCGCAATGGCAACACGTCCCAAACTTTTGAGCGCTAAATTTTCAGAAGAAATTGGGTATTACGCACAACGACAAATTGGTCATCTACCTCAAGAACAATTGTGTGTTGCTTTGCTTGATGCACAGTTGAGTGTTATTGGATGGGAGACCATTTTTGTTGGTAGTTTAACGCATGTGCAGGCCTCACCGCGTGAGATTTTTCAACGTGCTTTGCATGCTAATGCGCTTGGATTTATGATTGTTCATAATCATCCTAGTGGTAATCTGAAACCATCAGATGCTGATGTGCAATTTAGTCAAAGATTAAAGTTGCTTGGGGAACAAATGACAGTACCAATGTTAGATTCATTTATCGTGACGCGTGATAGTTATTGGAGTATGTCGGAAAATGCGCAATTGAAAATTATTGTATAAAACTTGTGTGTCAAAGGGTTTTGCTATTATTTTTGGTAAAATCTTTTTTTGTGTCGATAAAACTGGTAGAATAGAATGGATTGAAATTGCGTAATAAACGAGGATAAAATGACAAATAAGAAACCAGCAGTATGGTATGAGCATCTTCATACTGAAAAACATACAGGCGCACGGCGCGGTCGTATTCATACGCCACATGGTACCTTTGAAACACCAATGTTTATGCCTGTTGGCACACAAGGAGCAGTAAAAGGTGTAGGCACACGTGAACTAAAAGATATGGGATCACAATTCATTTTAAGTAATACTTATCATTTATGGGTACGCCCAGGAGATGAATTGATAGCACAAGCTGGCGGATTACATCAGTATATGGGTTGGGATCAAGCTATTTTGACAGATTCGGGTGGCTTTCAAGTTTTTTCATTGTCAGATGCTCGTAAGTTACAAGAAGAAGGTGTAACTTTTCAAAATCATGTGAATGGTGACAAAATGTTTTTGTCACCTGAAGTGGCTATGCGAATACAAAACAATTTAGGTTCGGATGTCATGATGCAACTTGACGAGGCAATTCCTTATTTTGAAAGTTATGATTATATTAAGGAGTCAATGCAACGTTCTCTTCGCTGGGCAGAACGTGCACAAGTAGCTCATAAAAAAACAGATTCTCAAGGACTATTTGGTATTGTTCAAGGGGCAGGATTTAAAGCATTACGCACAGAATCAGCGAATGGCTTAGTGGGAATGGATTTGCCTGGATATGCAGTTGGTGGCCTTTCGGTTGGTGAATCAAAGTTAGAAATGAATCGCGTATTGGATTTTACTATGCCATTATTGCCTGAAGACAAGCCACGGTACCTAATGGGTGTGGCTGCACCGGATTCTTTGATAGACGGGGTCATACGAGGGGTAGATATGTTTGACTCGGTGTTGCCAACACGTATTGCCCGTAAAGGGACATTAATGACACGTCGTGGACGTGTGGTTATTAAAAATTCAAAGTATAAAAATGATTTTACACCGTTAGATCCGGATTTGAGTTATTATTCAGCCAATCCAATTCGAACAAATCAATTTGGCAATCAAAGACAGTTTGATAATCCAAATTACAATCCATTTCAAAATTTAACACGCTCTTACTTACATCATTTATTTAACGCAAACGAAATTTTAGGCGCACAGTTAGCATCACAACATAATTTACGCTATTTATTACAGTTTATGGAAGATATGCGAACAGCGATTGAACATGACGAATTATTAGCGTTTAGAGCGACTGTAATGGAAGAATATGGTTATAATAAGCCAAATGCGCGTTTATTTTAAAAAAAGTCGCAGAGTTTGATATAATTAATGTATAGTGTGATTAGTAAATAGTTCACACAGTTAAGAAAGTAGGAAATACTAATATGAACTTGAGTTTGATTTTCCCAGTTATTCTAATTGTTGGTATGTTTTGGTTTATGAACCGTCAGCAAAAGAAGCAACGTGCGACACAAGAAGCACGTCAAAATAGCTTAGAAAAAGGATCAGAAATTGTAACAATTGGTGGTTTGCATGCGGTTGTTAGTAGCGTAGATACTGCTAACAAAACAGTTGATTTAGATGCTGAGGGTGTGATTTTAACATTCGATATGGCCGCTATTCGAACAATTAAGCCAAAAAGTTGAAGCGCCTGAACCAAAGATAGCTGTTGAAGATTTGAAGCCCTCTGAAGATTCTGCTGAAAAAATTACGGTTGATTCTGATAAGCCTTCAGAAAAATAAGCAGTATAATTAAGAGAGCAGAATGCTCTCTTTTTTTGGATGGTAATATAAAAATGATAACAAAATCAGTAATTATGGATGATAACACTAAAATTGTGTATGATGAATATGGTCAATTAAATCATCAAACGTTATTTTTATTACATGGCAACGGTAGTTCAGCGCGATATTTTCGTCGTCAAATAACACAATACGAAACGTTATTTCATGTGATAGCCATTGATACACGTGGCCATGGTCGATCTTCTAATGAAAAAGATAGCATTAACATAACTGATATTATAGTAGATATTAATACTTTACGTTTGAAACTGGGTGTTAGTCACATTTTTTTATTGGGTTATAGTGACGGTGCAAATATTGCAATCAAATATGCAACGCTTTATCCTAAAAATGTCACGAGAATGGTATTAAATGCGCCTAATGTAACAAAAGATGGTGTTTATAAAATTCTCTGGGTTGTTGATGATATGGCGCAATTTTTTACTGGGCTTCTTGCGTACGTCAGTACTTACGCAAGAAGGCGTCATGAACAGTTGCATGTCATGAGTCAATCGTTGGAAATCACATCAACAGATTTGGCTTTTGTAAAAGCACCTACACTGATAGTAGTTGGTGAATTTGATTTAGTTAAAAAGCACCATATCGATTATATTGCACATGCGATAAAAAACTCAGAAATTATGGTTATACAGCGACATAGCCATTTTGTAACATATACCAATCCAAAAAAATTCAGTCAACTCGTCATGCCATTTTTACTTAAGGGGATAGTTAATGACAAAGATTAAACATATTTTATCACGACTAATTGTGCCAACGACAACAATTATTTTAGTCATACAGTTGATTTTTATGACACGGGAGATTACCTGGCGAATGATTATATCAACAATTAATGACGTGGCTTGGTGGCAGGCTGTGTTATTGATAGTATTTGGCTTTTTAGCTGTTTTAGTTACCACGTTCAATGATACTATTTTGGCAAAATGGCAAAATTATCGTATTGGAAAAGTTGAATTGTATCAACGTGCATGGTTAATCAATGTTTTTAATATAAATGCTGGTTTTGCAGGTACTGTTAGTGTGCTTTTAAGGCGTATACTTTTTTTTGACCAAAGTAAACCAAATCAATTAAAACCTTATTTTCAAATGTATGTATTAAGTTTGACTGGGTTATTATTGACAAGTGTTTGCGCTTTTTTAGCACTATTTTTAAAAATTATTCCGACATTTGACGATATTATGGTATGGCTAGCTACAATTTTAATTATAACTAGTATTATTGTTACGATATCATTGATTCCTAAATTACATTTATGGCTGGGTATGAAGCGCGCGATTGCAAAGAAATTTATAGGGATTTCGTGTTTAGCCTTGCTATTGCAAATGGGCTTGTTTGTCATTACTGGCATTACGATTGGCGTATCGTCAATTCAGGTTAGCATGATGATGTTCTTGTTTGTTATCGCGAGCACGATTGCCTTTGTATCAATGACACCTGGAAGTTGGGGATCATTTGATGTTGCTATGTTACTGTTATTATCAAATGTTGATGTGTCCCAAGATCGAGCAGTAGTTTGGTTGATATTGTACCGTGTATTCTATAACATACTACCGTTATTTAGTGCATTAGGCTTATTTTTTATAGATTATCACGTAAA
>AEMJ01000360.1 GCA_000166735.2 Leuconostoc inhae KCTC 3774
GATTCATAGTNCGGGAATTTATCCAGTTAATAGTCGGGATAATATAGACAATAACTTGTTAGCACATTATTATTTGACAGTGGACCTTTTAAATGTTCTAAATGGCAGTCGTGTGTTGATTACTACGGGTAATCCGCAAGCTGTTAATATGGCTCCAATTTGTGAGCAACAATCTAATCAAAATGATGCGTGCTGCATGGGTTGTCACTCATAAAACTTTGTTAGTCCAATTGCTTGTCGACAAATTGAGAAATAACAAAACTACTATAAACAGTTTTTCCTGGAGATGTTAGAAGTGACTTGATGGATTATACAAAGTCCTTGACAAATACATCAGTGCCAGTAGGTAAATTACTGGCTTTAGGTAAAGAATTTGAGAAGATTAGTGGTCAGTTTTTTGATGAAAAAGGCAATATGGTTGATCTAAATTTGGATAAGTACAATAAGGTTAGTGCAGTGAAATTTTTATCGAACTATATTCCAAATATTAACTAGCAAGACTGATTTCAGATTAGTAGACTTTCTTTGACAGTAATTTTAAAGGCAAAATTAACCTGACAAAATATATTTTATATTCATTTTTTGCTAACCGTTTGTTGCTATATTGAAAGCACAGACGGTTTTCTTACTAAAAAATAGTCTAAAACAATTAAGGTTAATATAGGTCGATACCAAATTATCCACAACCACCCCCAAAGCTAATTCATGTAACTTCACCCAAAGCGGTTTATACTATAGGTAACGTGATCGCTAAACAAGTTGATGTTTAGCGCGATTTCCTAGTACGCCATTGGAGGTTAATGAATGACAAAGCAATATGATTATGAT
>AEMJ01000359.1 GCA_000166735.2 Leuconostoc inhae KCTC 3774
CGAACATTAAACATGGCGATGGTTGGTGCACGTGATTTATCAATTATCGAAACACCTCCGGCTAATCGTTATCCGATTCAAACCTATGTTCTAGAGGCAGATTGGATAATTGTGAGAAATGCCATTGAAAAGGAACTTGCCCGTGGTGGTCAGGTATTTTATTTGCATAATCGCGTAGCCGATATTGATCGTGTTGCTAGTCAAATAGAGGATTTAGTACCATCTGCACGCGTTGGTGCCATTCATGGACAAATGTCTGAAACACAGTTAGAAAGTGTTTTATACGATTTTCTAAATGGTAATTATGATGTTTTAGTCACAACAACAATTATCGAAACAGGTGTTGATATTCCCAATGCAAATACGTTAATTGTTGAAAACGCAGATCATATGGGCTTGTCACAACTATATCAACTACGTGGTCGTGTCGGCCGTTCAGCCCGTTTAGCATATGCTTACTTTACTTATCCATTTTCAAGAACGCCAAGTGAAGAAGCGGAGAAACGCCTAGAAGCCATTCGTGATTTTACAGAATTAGGTTCAGGATTTCGTATTGCCATGCGTGATTTAAGTATTCGTGGCGCAGGTGATATACTCGGTAAACAACAGCATGGGTTTATTGACTCAGTTGGCTATGATATGTATACGAAGATGTTAAAAGACGCTGTTGCTACAAAACAAGGGTACACAGTGACAACAAGCAAACCGACAGAAACAGATGCTGAATTAATTCTTGGTGTATTGGCATACTTACCAGATACTTATGTGCCCGATAATGCACAAAAAATTGAGTTATATACACGTATTCGTGAAGCACGAACAGATAAAGAATTTGAAGAGATTGAAACTGATATGCTGGACCGTTTTGGTGACATGCCAGATGAAGTGGCTAGGCTATTGCTTGTTGGTCAAATCAAACAACTGGCTGATCAGGCACGAGTAACGAATATAAGACGACAGAAACAACAGCTAGTCATAATATTTAATTCTGATGCGACGGCGGCATTGGCTGGTGAAGCAATTTTTGAAACATTAGTCAATGTGCCATTAAAGGTAGCTGTGCGAACAGAGACCGGTAATTTACAAGTTAGCATCACAGTCAATGATGTGGCTGAGAGTAGTATTTGGTTGAATATTTTACGTGATTTTTTGTTGGTCGTAATCGCACGTCAACAAGTAACGAAATAAAATTTTGTCATAAAAATTAAGAATATCAAGAGGAAAAAACTATGCGTTTAGATAAATATTTAAAAGTGTCACGCTTAATTAAGCGTCGAACTGTTGCTAAAGAAATTGCTGATCAAGGCCGCATTTCGATTAATGGTAAAGTAGCTAAATCGTCATCAGATGTTTCGACAAATGATGAACTTGAGGTGCGATTTGGAAATAAAACCTTGACAGTAAAGGTAGCTAAAATTGTTGAAACAACAAAAAAAGAGGCTTCAGCTGATATGTATGAAATTGTAAGTGAGACTTTTTCACAAGATTTCCGAGAGACTAGTGATGAAAAATAACTTAATGTTTAAACAAATCTAAAGATTGTTGAAAAAATGATAAGAACATGCGACACTAGGGATAGGTAAAATTCATGTCGACTTACAACAGAAGACAATCGCATAAACAGCGTGTTAACCCAGAGATACGAGCTATTATTCGTAATTCTGAACCGGCCAATATGCAAGCTAAAAAGCATTATCAAAGGGCACATGCTAATCGTGAGAAGAAGATTCTCTTTTTTGGTGCAGTTTTTGCAACAATATTTGCGATACAATTATTAATCAGCCAAGTTAAATTGCATACGGCAAATGTGACGTTAACCGCTTCTCAAGATCGTTTAACAGCTGTTCAAAAAACAAATAGTGACTTGAAATCTAGTCGAAAACGTTTAGATGATCCCACTTACTTACAGCAAATTTTACGTGATAAATACGGTTACACAAAGCAAGGTGAGATAATTTATAACTTGCCATCAGATAATAATTAACTCAGCACCTAATTGGTGCTTTTTCTATAATGACTAAAAAAATTCAAAAACAATTACAATTATATCATTGGGAAGCCACAGTTATTGTGGCTGTTTCTGGTGGCGTCGATTCTGTTGTGCTATTGCATACATTACGGCAACAGTTACCAGATGCAAAACTTGTTGTTGCTCATGTTAACTATCATTTACGTGAGGAAAGTGATGCGGACGAAAAATTTGTTCACCACTTAGCAGATAAATATCATGCAATATTTGAGCAAACAGCATGGCTGAATGTGCCAGATATTGCAGTAGAAAAGCAAGCACGTGATTTCCGATATCAGTTTTTTGAGCAGCTTGCTAGTAAATACCATACGACGACTGTTGTAGTTGCACATCATGCAGATGATCAAGCAGAAACGGTATTATTAAAGTTAATACGTGGTGGACAATTGATGCAATTAGCTGGAATGAGTCAACAAAACCGGCGTATTGTTAGACCTTTTTTGTGCATAACCAAGCAAGAATTGGTTAGTTATGCACAAAAGCACAACTTGAATTGGCATGAAGACAAAACAAATCATGATGCCATGTATACGCCTCGAAATTTTTTGCGACAAATCATTATCCCACAACTTAAAAAATTAATCCCCGTGTGGTTCCTCATATTAATTCATTTGCTGAGCAAATCAAAAAACAAGATGATTTAATCACTGCTCAAGTTGAACTATATGTGCAAACAATTGAGAACAGTTGGCAAACTATTCCCAATATTTGGTTGGAGCCGACTATTAAACATTATATTCAAAAAAAGGGTATTTATCAGTTTAAACAAGCACAAATTTTGCAAGTCGTTCAGTTACTCAATAACGATAAAAAGCCCACTGGTAGGATACAATTATCGAAAAATATTAACTTTGTTAAGTCTTATCAATATATTCATCTTGAAAACAGTGCAAAAATGACAAATACACTGCAAGTTTTGCCACCAATTATGTTAAAATTAAACCAGTGGCAAAATTTCGCAGAAAACACGTTTTTGTGGACAAATTCTGAACCAAACAGTGATGAACAAAGCTTCTCATTTAATCTAGCGCAATTGCCGACGCACTTATATTTGCGTTCAGTGAAAACAAGTGATAGACTGGCACTCATATATGGACATAAAAAGTTGCGACGGTTAGCAATTGATGAGAAATTATCAACATTAGAACGTCAAGATATGCAAGTCTTGGCAAATCAAAATGATGAGGTTATCGCAGTCAAAATGCGTAAGCATTGGCGTGTGAATGTGGATTTTGTTAGCAAACAAGATGTGAAACCATATTGGTTAGCATGGCGAATTGAGGAAAAGTAGTGAATAATGATATACAAGAAGTGTTGTTTAATCAAGATAACATACACGATGCAGCAGTACGATTAGGTCAACAAATTACACAAGACTATGCTGGAGAAAAACCAGTTGTGTTGTCAGTGCTGAAGGGTGCCTATCTTTGGACAGCCGATTTATTACGCGAGGTAGATTTGTATATTGATTTAGAATTTATCAATGTTTCAAGCTATCATGGTGGTGTTAAAAGTACAGATGAAATCACCCTAGTGACTGATATTCGTTCTGATATTATGGGACGTCAAGTCATTATCTTAGAAGACATTGTAGATACTGGGCAATCTTTACTCTTTATGAAAGAGTTACTCGCAAAACGTGGTGCAGCGTCAATTAAAGTGGCCACGTTACTTGATAAAAAGGCTGGACGAAAAGTAGACATTGAGGCTGATTATGTTGGTTTCAATGTGCGCAATGAGTTTGTTGTTGGCTATGGTTTAGATTACAAAGAGTTGTATCGGAACTTGCCATATGTTGGCATTTTGAAAAAAGAAGTTTATACTAAGTAACTTCTAGAAATTGGGGAAACTTCATGAATAATAATCAAAAAGGTGGTTTCTTAAAGAGTTCTATCTTCTATGTTTTTATTTTTCTTGCTGTAGTTGGAATGATTTATGGTTTGTTTGGTAACGATAAGTCAACTTCTAAAACCTTAACATCAAGTGAATTTTTGAAAGCATTGAGTGATAAAGACCTTAAGTCAATCACAGTTCAGCCAGGTAATGGCATTTATAACATTTCTGGTGAATATAGAAAAGCAAAGACTGTTAAATCAGATAAAGGTTTTAGTATTTTACAGCAGTCACAAAAAGTCACAAAGTTTACTTCAACTGTATTACCAAATGATGCGTCATTGAAGTCAGTGACAGATACAGCTAAAACGACTAAAACTGATCTGGTAACTAAACAACAGGAATCATCTGGATTTTGGTTAAACCTCTTAGTTTCAATTGTGCCGATTATACTGATTGTTGGTGTTTTTTATCTGATGATGAGTCAAGCAGGTGGCAAGGGTGGTCAAGGCGGTATGATGAGCTTTGGTAAATCTAAAGCGAAACCGTCAGATCCAAAAGATAATAAAGTCCGTTTTTCTGATGTTGCTGGTGCAGAAGAAGAAAAACAAGAATTAGTTGAAGTTGTTGAATTCTTAAAGTCACCTAAAAAATTCGTTAGTTTGGGCGCCCGCATTCCAAAAGGTGTTTTACTTGAAGGCCCTCCGGGAACTGGTAAAACATTATTGGCAAAAGCGGTTGCCGGTGAAGCAAACGTGCCATTCTTTTCAATGTCTGGATCAGATTTCGTTGAAATGTTTGTTGGTGTTGGTGCTTCACGTGTTCGTGATTTGTTTGAAAATGCAAAGAAATCAGCGCCAGCTATTATTTTCATTGATGAAATAGATGCTGTTGGTCGTCGCCGTGGTACTGGTATGGGTGGCGGAAACGATGAACGTGAACAAACTCTGAACCAAATTTTGATTGAAATGGATGGTTTTGAAGGCTCAGAAGGTGTTATTATACTTGCTTCAACTAACCGTTCTGATGTATTAGATCCAGCCTTGCTCCGTTCAGGTCGATTTGATCGTAAAATATTGATTGGGGCACCGGATGTTAAGGGTCGTGAAGCCATACTTAATGTTCACGCCAAGAACAAGCCATTAGCTGATAATGTTGATTTGAAAGCTGTAGCGCAACAAACACCAGGTTATGTTGGTGCTGACTTGGAAAACCTTTTGAATGAAGCTGCCTTGTTGGCAGCTCGTCGTAATAAGAAAAAAGTGGATGCGGCAGATATTGATGAAGCTGAAGATCGTATCTTCCAAGGTCCAGCTAAAACAAATCGCAGCATGTCTGAAAGAGAACGGCGTACAACAGCCTATCATGAAGCAGGTCATGCTTTGGTAGGACTTATCCGTTCTGAGGCATCAATTGTTCGTAAAGTAACAATTGTACCGCGTGGCCGTATTGGTGGTTATGCTTTAATGACACCTAAGACGGATCGTTATAATTTACGCTATTCAGAGGCTAAGGAACAATTAGCTGGGTTAATGGGTGGTCGAGCAGCTGAATTATTCATGTTCAACGAAGCAAGTTCAGGTGCTTCAAATGATTTCCAACAAGCAACTGGATTGACACGTCAGATGGTTACTGCATTTGGTATGTCAGATAAATTAGGCATGGTTCAATTAGAAGGCAACGCGAGTGTTGGTTATGCTGAGCAAGCAGGAAATCGTGGCTATTCTGAAGAAACAGCGCGCTTGATTGATGAAGAAGTGCGTAGGTTATCTAAAGAGGCTTTCGAAGATGCTACAAAAATCATTTCTGAACATAAAGATAAGCTGATTGCAATTGCTGAAGCTTTGCTAGAAGTCGAAACTTTGGACGAAAAGCAAATTAAAGATATCTATGAAACAGGTAAATTTACTCGTAAAGATATTCAAGATAATGATGAGTTGGCGACAGCTAAATCATTTGATGAAGCTAAGGCAGCAGTTGACGCTAAGGATTCTGAAGCGGAAGCACGCTTTGAAAATCATGATGAAGAACCTGAAAATGATGATCATTCAGAAGCAGATCATTCAAGTGATTCTCCAAATGATGACAAAGTTGATGAAAATAAGTAAAATAAGAGTTGACGATAGCGTCAACTTTTTTATTTTAAATAATCGATAATATTTAAAAAGGAAAGGGAAAAAATGGCAGATCAATTTATTAAAACAATCACAAAAAATAAATATTTCCGTGCCTTTGCTTTGAATGGCACTAATCTTGTACGCCAAGCAACTGCAGCACATGAAACATCTCGTTTGGCCTCTGTCGTATTAGGCCGTGGCCTGTTAGCAACAAGTTTAACCGCGCAATCTGTTCTTAAAGGCGAAGAACGCATGGCAATCCAAATTAATGGCCGTGGGCCGATTGGCAATGTTGTCGTTGAAGCAGATGCCAAAGGCAGTGTACGTGGTTATGTCACAAATGACAAGCTAGCATCTATTTTTGATGAAAATAATCAATTAGATGTTGCGCAGGCGGTAGGAACTAATGGCTTTTTGCAGATTACTAAATTTGCGCCATACTCAAATCCTTATATTGGTCAAAGTCAGCTGGTATCTGGTGAAATTGGAGACGATTTCACGTATTATTTGGCCCAATCAGAACAAATTCCATCGGTTGTTGGTGTTTCTGTTTATATGAATGATGATGATTCAGTGAAATCTGCTGGAGGATTTTTAGTTCAAGCATTGCCAGATGCAACTGATGAAGCAATTGATCAACTCGAAGTAGATTTGAAAAATATGAAACCTTTGTCGGATATGTTGATTGAAAATTATACACCTTTGAAGATATTGGAAGCTATTTTTGGAGAAGGTGAAGTCGAAATTTTGCAGGTGGCGGGTGTTGGTTTAGCAGCAGAACCAACAAAAGATGCCTATAGAGAAATGTTAACAACACTACCAGCTGTTGAAATTCAAGCTATGATTGATGAAGATAATGGGGCGGAAATTGTTGGAAAGTTTTCAGGTAAACGCTATTTCTTTACACCTGAAGAACTGACAGATGTCATTTTGGAAATTAATGCCAATAATGCTGACTGATCTTTGAGATTAAGGCTGTTTTTTGGTATAGTAATTGTTAGTGAGAAATTTTAGAACTGGTCAATAGATGACGAAATAAACTGGAGGAAATGTACTCGGAACATGGTGGTTTAACGATGTATTCCAAGTGCTTTAAAAACATGGTAGAAGAAAAAGCCCTTAATGATCAAATGATGGCACGACGTCAGAAATTAGCAACGATTGTTGACGATTTACATTTAGATCCATTTGGTAAACGATTTGAACGGACAGCCAAAGCACAAGAATTGCATGATTTATATGATGATAGCAGTCTTGAAACGCTTGAAGCAGCCCAGCATGAAGTCATTATTGCTGGTCGTATGATTGCTAAGCGTGGGGCTGGGAAAGTTATTTTTGCTGATTTCAGAGATGTTTCCGGTAAAATTCAAATGTATGCCAAACGTGATGATTTAGGTGAAAATTACCCAATTATTAAACGTGCTGATTTGGGTGACTTCCTTGGTATCAAGGGTATCGTCATGAAAACAGAAGCCGGCGAATTGACAATTTTGGCAACAGAATTGACTCATTTAACAAAAGCTTTGCGGCCAATGCCCGATAAGTTTCATGGTATTGCCGATGTGGAAACACGTTACCGTAAACGCTATTTAGATTTGATTGCTAATGAAGAATCGTTTAAGAAATTTCAATTGCGTTCAAAAATCATTTCGGCTATTCGCGGCTACATGGATTCACAAGACTTTATGGAAGTTGAAACACCTATTTTACAGACTGAGGCTGGTGGTGCTGCGGCACGGCCATTTATTACACACCACAATGCTTTAAATATTGATATGTATATGCGTATTGCGACTGAACTATATTTGAAGCGTTTAGTTGTCGGTGGTTTTGAACGTGTTTATGAGATGGGGCGTATTTTCCGTAACGAGGGGATGGATCCAAAGCATAACCCAGAATTTACCACAATGGAAACCTATGCTGCCTATATGGATTTTACTGATGTGATGGATGAAACTGAGGGTATTTTCAAGGCAGCCGCGGCAGTTGTGTCTGACGATCTCAAAGTGACTTATCAAGGCACGGAAATTGATCTCGGTGTCAAGTTTGCACGCAAACACATGGTTGATTTGATTAAAGAACAAACTGGCATTGATTTTTGGCAAGAAATGACTGTTGAGGAAGCGCAAAAGTTAGCTGATGACAAACACGTTAAGTACGAAAAGTATTGGCACGTTGGTCATATTATTAACGCATTCTTTGAAGAATTTGTTGAAGATACTTTAATTCAACCAGTATTTGTTTATGGTCACCCAGTTGACGTGTCACCTTTAGCAAAGAAAAACGCTGATGATTCACGATTTACTGACCGTTTTGAGTTATTCATTATGGGTAGCGAGTACGGCAATGCCTTTACGGAATTAAACGATCCTATTGATCAACGTGCGCGTTTTGAAGCACAAGTTGCTGAACGTGAAAACGGTAATGATGAGGCTGAAAACATTGATGAAGACTTCATTGAAGCTTTGGAATACGGTATGCCACCAACAGGTGGTCTTGGCATTGGTATTGATCGCCTAGTTATGCTATTAACTGATTCTGATACAATTCGTGATGTTTTATTATTTCCAACAATGCGTTAATTGGGATTAATTAATTATCAAAAAAGCTTGACACAAACCATAGTTATTAGATATAATAATTAAGTTGTGTTAAGTAATTATTCCGACTTAGCTCAGTTGGTAGAGCACCTGACTGTTAATCAGGTTGTCGTCGGTTCGAGCCCGACAGTCGGAGTTTTATGAGAAGCAAACCTAACTGGGTTTGCTTTTTTTATGTCTTGAAAAGTATTGACAAATGAGAAGGAAACTGGCATAATTAAATAGTTGTGTTAAGCAATTATTCCGACTTAGCTCAGTTGGTAGAGCACCTGACTGTTAATCAGGTTGTCGTCGGTTCGAGCCCGACAGTCGGAGTTAGTTTTATCAGATAACTCACTGTAGTTATCTACTTGCCGATGTAGCTCAGTTGGTAGAGCACGGGTATCGTAAACCTGGGGTCGGAGGTTCGATTCCTCTCGTCGGCACTAATGACGTTATATTTGTAGAAGTAAACCTTGATTGGTTTACTTTTTGTTTGAAGCGATAATGAACTGTTTCTGTGATATCGAAACGGCAATTTAGCATATTATGGAAATGACTTTAAGCATTCAAAGATACTAAGTTAGTTGGTGCAGTTGGAATAGATATGTTTATTAAGTGGATCAAAGCGATAACTAAAACTGAGCATAAGGTTGCATTGCCAAAACATAATTAATTTGAAAAAAGCATCTTTTTCAAGATGCTTTTAAATAGAAAATTTATTTTTATCGCTTAAAACGAATTGTAAATGTTAGTACACTAGCAGTTGCTAAAATAACCGCCACAAATGTGTAAGGTAGGTTACTACCGATATCCAAGAGGACACCACCTAACACTGGGCCAATGATATTACCGACACTGGTGAGAGACATATTCAAACCATTGATTAGTCCTTGCTGTTCTTCGTTAACATGGGACAATAAGGTTGTGATTGCCGGACGTAAGATGTCAAATCCAACGAAGGCGATGAGTGTGGCAACAAAAACTTCCCATTTACTTTGTGAAAATAAGATCCATATAATGGCTAGAAATCCTGATATAAAACTGACACGAATAACCATTAACTCACCGATATAACGTACCATTTTTTCAAAAAAGACAACCTGTATGATTAATGATAAGAAGCCGTTGACGACTAAAAACCAGGCGATTTCAGTTAAATTAAAACCGCGAACATCATGGAAATAGAGGCTAAACATGTTTTCAAATGCTGACAATCCGAATGAAGACACGAGAATCATAATGAGCAACATGATTAGCGCGACAGACCAAAATTGACCGGTTAATTTGATGTTATTATGTTGCGTTGAACTTTGTGCTATACGAATTTTTTTCGTCAGGCATTAAAAAATAAAGATGAAAAAAGCAACCAGACCCAAAATCGCAGAACCAAAGAAAGGCAAGGTGTGATCGATATTCGCTAACACACCACCGATACCTGGACCCAAAATAATACCACCACTAAATGAAGCTGATAGCCAACCAATAACCCGCGCACGATTGGCACTCGTTGTCATGTTTGACGCCAGTGCAGTAATCGCTGGCATTGACAATGCTGCAGCTAATCCCCCTAAGGCACGTGCGATGTTTAGCTGCAAGAGTGAATGACCAATACCGAATGCAAACAGACCTTCTGAAACGGCAAAAAGGAGTAAACCAGCAGCAATTAGCGGTACACGCGCGAATTTGTCTGAAAAACGACCGATGATGGGTGAGGCAATAAATTGGACAGCAGCAAATAAGGCGGCCATGATGCCCATATCAGTTGCTGTGAGTGACATATCTGCTTTAATATAAGGTTCAACTGGAATAATCAAACCAATACCAAGCATAATTAAGAGTTGTGAGCCGACCAATAATATTAAGGCACGCTGTTGAATTTTTGTCATGAGAAATAAGCACGCTTTCTTTTAATTTTGTAAAAAAGTGTATAAAAAAGAGGGCGTCGCATTGACAACGCCCAGTCTACATCCACTATTGCAGGATAACGCAAACACGATTTTAATCGCGTCAGTAGCTATTACTATCTCAGAACAGAATATCATCAAAAAAAGTT
>AEMJ01000358.1 GCA_000166735.2 Leuconostoc inhae KCTC 3774
GACCATTTAGTTTATCTAAATCAAACGCATGTAACGGTTGTCCATACATCAGCATCATATAGTTAGTAATATCAACTATATTATTGATTGGGCGCATACCAGCATTCCATAATCTTTTTTGCAACCAAAGTGGCGAATCACCAATTTTGACGTGATTAACAACACGTACGGCATATTTAGATGCTAAGCTATCATCGCGAATCATAACAGATACTTGATCGCTTGCTGGCGTTTCATATTCTACCAAATCAAAATCTGGTATCGTCACTGACTGTTTAAGCATGGCTCCAAACTCATAAGCTGTTCCAATCATTGACAACATATC
>AEMJ01000357.1 GCA_000166735.2 Leuconostoc inhae KCTC 3774
TTGTATAGTCAAAGCTAATTGTTTGTAAAAATAACCGTAAATATTATCTAAAGTTAACTGAGTCCCTAATATTTTATTAACACGCTCAGCAGTTAGTGATAGCACAATGTTATCACGTTTAGTATCGGCAGCAGTAACCCGTCCACGAGCCACTTGACCGCCAGCGAGTTCATCCGCTAAACTGGCAGCATGATCTAATGCGGTAAAAGTTGCATCCCAGTTTACGCCACGTTCAAATCGTGCCGATGCTTCAGAGTGTAAATTGTGTCTGCGCGCTGTGGCACGTACCAAACTCGGATTAAAAATAGCACCCTCTAACACAATATTTTTCGTATTTTCGTCAACTTCTGAATCTAATCCGCCCATCACACCAGCCAACATCAAAGCCGCTTTATCAGTTGCAATGACAATGTCCTCGCCAGCACGCAAATCACGTTTTGCCCATCTAAGGTAACTAGCTCTTCACCATTTTCGGCACGACGTACATATATTTTT
>AEMJ01000356.1 GCA_000166735.2 Leuconostoc inhae KCTC 3774
AACGTTACCCTTAAGTAACAACAGGTTGTTTTCTACATCCACGTGAACAATAGCAACGTTTTGCATTGTACGCTTGTGATTACCCATGCGTCCTGGTAAAAGCTTACCCTTGAAAACACGGTTGATAACAGCACCCATTGAACCAGGACGACGGTGGAAACGTGATCCGTGAGACATAGGCCCACGAGATTGACCATCC
>AEMJ01000355.1 GCA_000166735.2 Leuconostoc inhae KCTC 3774
TTATATTGCCCCTGCTGGATTCGAACCAGCGCATAGCGGTACCAAAAACCACTGCCTTACCACTTGGCGAAGGGGCAATAGTTAATCTTTTTAGCCGTTAACTATTAAATCGGCTATGGGAGCGGTAGGATTCGAACCTACGAACCCGAAGGAACGGAGTTACAGTCCGTCGCGTTTAGCCAGACTTCGCTACACTCCCATATCTCAAACAACTATATAATCATATCAAATTTCAGCACGGTTGACAACCCCTTTTTAAAAATTCCTGCAATGACATATTTTTGATAATAAATTAAACATGGCTAATTACAATTTTTGAAGTTGTAATCTAAATAAGTGGATTATTATTTATTTGCTACCCCAATAACCTTGTTTATATCACTATCTTTCATTATACTAGAGTAAGGTAAAAATCAACATTTGGAGTCGTACAATATGATCGTATCTATTACAAACAAACAACGCCGACAAGCAATCATCAGTTGTATCATTGCTATTGTCTTAGCCATTTTGATTAAATTTAATGTCATACTCCCAGCCATGCTTGATAATAGCATCCACAGCTGGTTTACTAACATACAAACCGGATATGGTGATGTTGTAATGGCTATTGCAACTTTTCTAGGCAATCCTGTGGTTGATGTTGTTTACATACTTATTTTAGCTGGTGTTCTTATTATTGCCAAGCTTCACATCCCAGCTATTTGGACCATTGCGACTATTATATCCGGGGATGTATTTATAGCCATAGTAAAGGCTATTGTTGGCCGTTCACGTCCAGTAGGACACTTACTGGCTGACAGTTCGTCTTCATTTCCAAGTACGCATGTCTTTGGTTTATTTATTGTCATATTTATTATTGCTATTCTCGTAACTCCTAACATAAATTCCACCTACACACAGGTACTAATTAATTGGATTAGTATTACAATAGGATTAATGACCATGCTAAGTCGCATTTACTTTAATGCCCATTTCTTCAGTGACACCATTGCAGCAGTCTTGTTTGCCTATAGTTGGGTTATTCTCTCCGCCTCTCTGTATCCTAAACTAGCAATATTTTTACAAACTCACATTGCATTATTTAAACATGATGAAATATAAAAAAC
>AEMJ01000354.1 GCA_000166735.2 Leuconostoc inhae KCTC 3774
CCCATGTGCTAGTAACTCAATTGCATGTCCTATTGTGTGTCCAAAATTAAGATATTGCCGTTGCCCTGATTCCTTCTCATCATGCATCACAATTTTTGCTTTATAGGCAATAGCCAATTGTGACAGTTTTTGTGCATGCGCGCGAATGTCTTGAGTTGATTGTATAGTCCCAGTGAAGTCAAAGAATTCTTGACTATCAAGTGCCGAAGTTTTAACAACTTCCCCATAGCCTTCGACTAAATCACGATCTGTTAATGTATCTAAATATGTGCTATCAACCAAAACTAAATCTGGTTGATAAAAGGTGCCCGCAATATTTTTAGTATTGCCTAAATTGACAGCTGTTTTGCCACCAACTGACGAGTCAACTTGTGCTGTGAGGGATGTTGCAATTTGAATAAAGCTAATACCCCGCATATAAAGTGAGGCCACAACACCACCCAAATCACCAATAACGCCACCACCTAAAGCAATTAGGCCATCCCCTCGCGTAAATCCTGCTGCAGCCATTTTGGCAATCAATTCACCAGCCACTGTTAATGACTTAGATTGTTCACCGGCCGGCACTTGTAAGGGTAACACATCAAATCCTGCAGCTTCAAGCTGCTGCTGTGTTGCCGTCAAATAAAGCGGTCCAACATGGCTGTCAGTCAGCAAGGCGATTTTACGAAGCGACCAAACAGCTAAAATTTCTGATCCGATTTGAGTATGTGCTGTATTATTAATTTTAACGTCATACGCTTTTTGATCAAAAGAGACATGTACGGTTGACATAACTATCCTTTCTAACTAATTATTAGTATTCTGAGTTATCGTGTGCAACAATATCATGAATTTTTCTCACTTTGTCAGCAAGTTGAGAAAAGGCTTCTGGTGTCAATGCTTGTGCGCCATCGACAAATGCATGTTCCGGATCATCATGTATTTCCGTCATAAGCCCTTGACTGCCAGCTGCCGTAGCCGCCAATGCCAATGGTGTCACAAATTTCGCAACGCCTGCTGCATGTGATGCATCCGCAATAACTGGATAATGCGTTAAACTTTGTAAAACAGGAATAGCTGAAAC
This sequence comes from Leuconostoc inhae KCTC 3774, assembly GCA_000166735.2. Classification (GTDB taxonomy): domain Bacteria; phylum Bacillota; class Bacilli; order Lactobacillales; family Lactobacillaceae; genus Leuconostoc; species Leuconostoc gasicomitatum. The sequence continues at coordinate 1,067 of AEMJ01000354.1, forward strand.
ATCAATCGTATTACGTGTGTACTTATTGTCGTACGTTCGAATACCACGCTCCATTAGCATGATTTGCGTGTTACCGCCTGCTGCAATATATTCTGCGGCATTTAATAAATCATCAATCGTTGCAGACATACCACGTTTCAAGACAACTGGTTTACGTTTTTGTCCTAAAGCCTTCAACAAAGCAAAATTTTGCATATTTCGCGTGCCAACCTGAAAAATATCCGTATACGAGTCAACTAAATCAACATCTCGTGTATCTAAAATTTCAGTAATCATATCCATACCAAGTTCATCTGCAGCTGCACGATGAGCTTTCAGCCCCACTTCGCCATTGCCTTGAAAAGAGTACGGCGACGTTCGTGGTTTGAAAGCGCCGCCACGCAAAATTGTTGCGCCGGCCGCTTTCACTTGACGACCCATTTCAAGTACATGTTCTGCACTTTCAATAGAATCTGGACCAGCCATAAAAATAAAATGATTTCCGCCAATGATTGAATGATTGGTCTTTATTATTGAATCATTTGGGTGGAAATCTCGAGAGGAAACAATTGCCGAATGGTGATTTGTGATCACTTTAACAACATCTTGTGATATTTCGTTTAAAGTGCTATTGGGCAAGTTTTTTACTCCTGCCAACGCCACGCGATTATCGTGTACGAACACTGGTTTGATAGGATTATTAGTGTCCAATTTTTTGGCAATCTCTTGTGCTATATCATTGTTTTTTGTAATTAAAATCATTTTATTTTCCTTCTATAGCTTGCGCCATTAACTGCCGATCAGCAGGTTGATTGAACCAGAATTCAAAGCTTAGCGCCCCCTGACCCACTAACATTGACAAGCCATTTTGTGTGAGTAATTGATGCTTTTTGGCCGCTTTTAGTAATCCTGTTTGCTGGTTACGATAAACCATATCGACTACCAATGCATATTGTGGTAGCAAACCGACTTGGTAATCTGTTAATAATGTTCTCGCGTCATTCATACCCACAGTTGTGGCATTGATCAATAAATCCGCCTGCTGTAAAGCATTTGTCAATGCACGATTATCAGATAAATCTGCTAATTGGCCAATACCTTGACTGAGATACGCAACAGCAGTTTCACGTTGGGACCACCCTGAATGTGGCCGATTAAATGCCGTCAAGTGGCGAACACCATACTGCTGTGCTGTAGCAATAACAGCTCTTGCTGCCCCGCCAGTCCCAAGAATCACAACATTTTCATGTGGTTGATTGGGATTCATACTTTGCCAAAATCCGTCGCCATCAGTACTTGTACCAATCAAACGACCATTAACATTTTTGACTGTATTTACCGCCTGTAAACGGTTTGCTAATGGTGTTAACTCATCTAAATACTGTATAATATCTGTTTTATAAGGCGTAGAAACATTGAACCCACCACAATTTAAAAGTCGTAATCCTTTGATAGTCATCGCTAAATTCTCTGGTTGAACATCAAATTTATGATAATAAGCATCAATCTGTCGCTGAAAAATCACTTTATTTTGCATAATAGGTGATCGTGAATGCCCTGCCGGATGTGCTATTAAACCGTATACTGCCATTTTATTTCTCCAAATGTTGTGCAATTTTTTTAACAATTGCACTTGCGTTCAAACCATATTCATCTAACATCATTTGAGGTGCAGCGCTCATACCAAATTGATCAATACCAAATATAAGCCCGGAATCACCAGTTAATGTTTGCAAACCAAGTGTTGTTCCTGCCTCTATTATCACATTTTCTGCAGTCGCTTTGGGAATAATTTGTGTTTGATCCTTCAAATCTAGGGACAAAAACTGCTTCAGATTAGGCATTGAGATTACACGACTAGGAACGTTCAATTGCCGGCTAACCGTCAGAGCTAATTGTACTTCTGATCCTGAAGCAATTAAATTTATGACAGGTTTGGGTTGCGTCGCAATATTAGCCGCCCCATTTTCGATAGCTGACTTTGCTTGTTGTGCTGTTCCTTGAGATCCAATGGCGCCACGACTCAAAATTAGAACTGTTGGTCGATTAACAGACATAAGTGCTTTTTGCCACGCTGCTGTAATTTCTTCAGCTGTTCCAGGCCGTAAAACATCAATGCCCGGAATCAATCTCAAACTCATAATTTGTTCAACTGGTTGGTGAGTCGGCCCATCTTCTCCAACTGTAATGCTATCATGTGTAAACACATAAATAACTGGTAGTTTTTGTAAAGCACTCAAACGAATAGCTGCCTTCATATAATCTGAAAATACTAGAAATGTAGCGCCAAAAATCTTAGTGCCACCATGTAATGCAATCCCATTCATGACGGCTCCCATACCAAATTCTCTGACGCCAAAAGCAATATTTCGTCCTGAACGATTATCCGCGTTAAATAGTGCTGTTTCAACAATTTCGGCATTAGTTGAAGCAACTAAGTCTGCTGATCCACCCCATAACTGCGGTAACTGTTTTGAGAATGCTTGTAAAGCAAATTTGGAAATTTTACGGCCAGCTTGGGATTTAATAGATTCTGTCAATTTTGGTGTCGTAGTCACTTGATGTTGCGTAAAAAATTGTAGGCTGTTAATTCATCAATATCTGTTACCTGTTGATGAGTCAAACGGTCATGAATACGTTGACGCATATCTTGAAGAACATCAATATCTATTTCAAAATCACTTATTTTCGTATTTAAATTAGTTGCCAACGCATCAAGTTGTGTTTGAGTTAACGGCGTACCATGTGCTTTGTTGGTGCCAGCGTAAGGACCGTAATTTCCAATGATTGTTTTAACTGAAATAAATGTTGGCTTTGAACTTGTTTTAGCTTTATCAATCGCATGATGAATTGCAGAAACATCATTACCATCAGGTACGTCAAGTACATGCCAACCGTAACTTGCAAAGCGTGCCATATTATCTGAAATATCTGATCTATTTTTGTCACCATCAAGGCTAATACTATTATCATCATGTATAACAATTAATTTCGATAAACCTTGTTTACCAGCTAATGACGCAGCTTCATGACTGACGCCTTCCATGAGATCACCATCTCCAACGAGGACATATGTATAATGATCTATCACATTTGGAAATTGATCATGCAATTTCGATTCTGCCATCGCCATGCCGACAGCCATACCTAGTCCCTGACCCAATGGCCCTGTTGTTGCTTCAACCCCAGGAGTTATGCCAACTTCTGGATGACCAGGTGTTTTTGAGTGCGGTGATCTAAAATGCGCCAAATCATCAGATGACAGGTCAAAACCAGCGGCATATAACGTAGTGTAAAGTAATGCAGCGCCATGTCCAGCTGACAATACAAACCGATCGCGATTAATCATATTTGGATTGTCAGGATCAATCACTAACTGATTTGCATATAATTCATATAAAATCGGTGCAGCACCAAGCGCAATACCGGGATGCCCAGAACCAGCCTTTGAAATCATTTGGTTTGCAAGCAACCGCATACTATTAATTATTTTTAATGAATCAGTAGGTAACGCTAATGTTTCATTCATAATTTTCTCCTAATAAAAAACCGTACTAGTGTGTTTCACCTAGTACGGTTTATTAAAACAGTTCTACCCTGCCAAATAAAAAGTCACTAAGTGTTGAAATTCCACTTAGTGACTGAACCTTGAAAAGCTCCTGGTCGCTAAGTGCGTCGAAAACCGACGCACTTATTATGCGACGGTTCTACATAAACCAGAAGTAATAATAACTATTATTTTTGCTTTTCAAAATTTTCTTATCCATTAATTCATTCTCTTATCATTATTTAATATTTTAATTATACTGCCTGATATTAATTTTGTCAAATCCTCATTATATTATTGCACAAGCTAGCTGCAATCATTATTAGCATATAACGGCAAATAAAAAACTAGCAGGTATAGTGTAAAGATTTTACATTTGGAAGAATGAACATTTTAAGGAAGTCAACCTGCTAAGTTTATGTCTTTAATTATGCCCGACCCAGATTATTTAAATATTAAAGTATTAGCGGCATTTTTTAATGTGATGCCACACAACACCTTACGGATAAAAAGGAACCAACACATGTTAGTCCCTTTTAACTCTATAGTTTAAATTACTTTTCGCTATCTTTTTTCAAATCTGCAATAGTATCTTTAACGTTATCCTTAACATCTGTGATTGTATCTTTCACTTTACCGAGAACACCTTGTGCCTTACCCTCGGCTTCGCGATTTTTGTCACCGGTAACTTTGCCTTCTACTTCTTTTGCCTTACCAGCAATCTTATCCTTGGCGCTATCAAACTTTTCTTCAATTGACATAGTATTTATTCTCCTTGATTCTTATTTGATATTATAAGTATATTGTAACGTCATTATTAAACTATTACAAAATATATGCTCATGTTGACATTGGTATAAAATATTTAAAGCTTCATACTATGCTTCAAGGGCAGTTAACTACCTTCAAAACGTGCATTAAACCGCGTTAAAAAATGACCATGGAAAATATTTTATTAATCTCCAACTTTATAGGATCTCCAATCAATTTCAATAATTTATAGCGAATCAAAATATTTCAATTAAAAATATCACATCTATTGGTGTTACAAGTAAAATCGAAGAATAGATAGTATATATTGAACAAAAAATACGAAACATTATTTAATTTAAACCATATTACATCACAACATAAAATGCATGCCGCATTTTTCAAAACTGATGTGTCCCTTTAATTTTTCCTGATCAAACTTTTTAACCAGTCTAATAACAACGTGTTGATTTTGATAAATATTTACAATATCAAAAAATTTGAGCACAATAAAACCCAAAACATAGTTTTGGGTTTTATTGTGCTCAACGTGCATGGTACAAAATAGCCAATGCACCAACACCAGTATGAGTTGATATGATAGGCCCTGTTGTCATCACTTCAATTTTAATATCTGGCCAAATTTTGTTTAAACGTACTGCCATTTTCTCAGCAACCTCTGGAACACCTGCATGTGAGACGCCAATTGCTAATATGTCAGAATATGCTTGCATCTTAGCAATCACACCATCATTAAATTTACTAAGCGCCTTCATTCCCCGGCCTTTTGTAATGACTTCAACTGATCCTGTTTTGTCGACACCAGCACCAACTTTAATGTTAAGTAGATTACCAATAAGTCCAGATGTTTTACTGAGGCGCCCACCAGCAACCATATTATCAAGCGATGTGAAACTTAAAAATGTGTGCGAATGTTCACGTATTTTTTAATTTCAATCAAAATTTCAGACATCGTGGCGCCATTTTGTGCCATTTTAGCTGCAGCTAAAACACAAAAAAGCCTGTGCACGATCAGCATTTAAAGTATCAAAGGTGGTAACTTTAGCTGCTGACAGTGCTGCTGCCTGATCAGCTGCATGTACCGTACCAGATAGACCTGATGATATATGTAAACTCAAAATTTCAGAATCTGGATTTTTTTTATGAATAGCTTCATAAACTGCTTGAAATTTACCAATTGATGGTTGAGAAGTTTGTGGTAAGCTATGGCTTGTCGTCATTTTTCTAAAAATTCATCGCGTTGAATGGTTACACCATCTTCATACACAACACCATCAATTTGAACGGTTAGCGGTATAACTGTTATATCATATTGTTTTATTTCTTCTGGAGTTAAAGCAACCGCTGAATCTGTAACAATTTTAATATTAGACATTTTCTCCTCAATTCTTACGCTGATAACGTTCTACAACAAAGGCATATTCATTCTTATCGTCTTTTTCATGTGCCTGTTGACTAATTAAATCAAACTGCGTTAAATCGATTTCATCTACAAAGGTATCGCCATTGATCACAGCGTCAATACGCGTCACGATTAAATCAGTCGCATATGGCATAAAAGTACGATAAATCGATGCGCCACCCACAATAGAGACATCCCTTGAATCATTCTTAATAAACGATAACACGTCATCAGCAGAATGTGCAACCAAAACATCATCAAAATCAGGTTGCCATGTCAATTGTCTCGTTAACACTAAACTTGTTCTATTTGGCAAGGGTTGTCCGATACTTAACCATGTTGTACGCCCCATAATCATTAGTGTATCTGTTGTCTCTTCGCGAAATAATTTCAAGTCAGCGGGTATATGCCAAGGTAATTTTCCATTTTTACCAATAGCATGCTGCCGGTCTTCTGCCCACACCATTTTAATTTTTGTCATCGGACTTCAACTCCTTTATATATGTCAATAATACGTCATGTTTATTTTCAAGTTGACCAAGCACGACTGCTTTTTCCATCATTTTTAACGTGCGCCCCATTTCAGGTCCAGGCTTTACTAAGCCAGTCATTATTAAATCAGCCCCATTAATGGCCATATCAGCACTTTTAGAAATTGGTAAAGTTGCAAAGTTAGTGTCTATCTGTTGCACTTTTTCATCGGGCACTCCCATCAGATATAACACCGACAACAATATGTCACGGTACGCATAGACTTGATAGAGCTGAAATTTACGGACAGTTTCAATATGACGTACCAAGGGTACAATAAGGGAAGTCACTTTTATATCTTCACGGCTCATCTTCCACATGCGCATAAATTGCGTTATTTTTTTCATTTAAATCTGAACGGGCCAATAAATGGATCCAAGCTATTTGTGTGGTGTTAGCTTGATTGGATTCAAGGTCTAATATTATCCTGGATAAGTCCCATGTACCAATGTCACCAGGTAAATATGCCATCACCTGATCACGACTAGCTATTTGGAGACTTTCAGATGCTTGTGATCCCATTAATATTTTTCAAATTCTACTCGAATGCGTTCAACAGCAATTTTTTCAAGATTAGGCGCTAACTTACGCAGTGCCTGTTGCGTATTAAAATCAATAGCAAACTCAAGTTGGGCACTAAATCGTAAAGCTCGCATCATGCGCAAAGCATCTTCTGTAAACCGCACTTCCGCGTCCCCAACAGCTCGCACAATCCCATTTTTTAAATCACTTAATCCGTCAAATAGATCCACTATATTACCAGAATAATTCATGGCTAGTGCGTTAATGGTGAAGTCTCGCCTTTTTAAATCTTCTTTCAGACTACGAACGAATGTTACCTTATCAGGTCTACGAAAGTCTGTATAAGTTGATTCAGTTCTAAATGTTGTTATTTCATAACCCGCACCATGATCTAACGCCATGACCGTCCCATGTTGAATCCCAGTATCTATCGTTTTATTAAACAAAGATTTAACTTCTTCTGGAAAAGCAGAGGTTGCAATATCCACATCATGTATCGGTTTATTTAAAAGCATGTCGCGTACTGCCCCGCCAACAAAATAAGCTTCAAAACCAGCATTTTCAAGTGTCTTCAAAACAGGTTGCGCGTCAATAAATTCTTGTGGCAGTGTATTAATTTTCATCGTTAAAAGTCCTTAATCAAATTATACCAAAAAACATACAATTAATACGTTTAAACTTGAGGTTCTTTTAAAACTGAAATTCACACAAAACATCTGTCATTGATTGTCTATTCAATGACAGACAAGTTAATGATCTAGTCGTTTAAAAAACTAAATCTTCCAATCGTATCTGCATATCCGCATCATTTGGTTCCAAAAATAAATACTGTTTCATGGCGGAAATTTCTGCATCACGATTACCTTGTTGATGGTACCATGCTATGATATCTAACAAGAACGTGGCATTTTCTTGAAACAACGGTTCTGATTGTTTCCAATATTCTTGTGCCTTATCATCATTACCTGTAGCCTGATAAGCACGTGCTAAATACCAATAAAATTGTGGATCTGAAATATCTTCAGTCAAGTATTGTGTTAACATATTAATCATGTCATCAAATTTATGCTGGGTTATTAATAGTTCTGACAACGCAATAATTGTCATGACATCAGCATCATCAATTTTTAAAGCTTTATGGTAGTATTCCTTTGCTATCGTTTTATCTCCTGTTTTTTCAGCCGCTAAGCCCGCCAAACGATATAAACGTACATTTGTCTCATCTTGTGCTAAACCAGCCTGATATGTCCGATAGGCATCATCTAGTTGTTGCTGTTTTTCATAAGCAAGACCTAGTAATGGATAAACAGACGTATATTTTGGATCAATTTCCAAAATATCATTAAAGATACGAATCGCTTCATCTTCACGATTATTTTCTTGATATAAAATTGCTAACTGAAAACGCGTATCTGTTGTCATCTTATTCAACTTAATTTGTTCTAAATAGCCAATAGCATTTTCATAATTACCTACTTGTGCGTAAGCAACACCAATACGAGCAACAATATCTACACGACTAATTTCGCGTTGTCCTTTTAGCAATAAAGCACGATAACGTGTAATGGCTTTTTGAAAGGCTTGGTTAGCATAGTCAAATTCCGCCAAAGCAAATTGAATAACATCTTCATTTGGCGCAATTTTTTCAGCTTGTAACAAACTATATTCGGCAGATTCGTTCAACCCTTCGCTCTGGTAAATATCAGCTTTTACAAGTAGTGAACGTAAATAAGACTCTGAATTTGGTTGAATTTGGGCTAAATAATTTTGCGCTTCATCAATTTCACCATCTTCAATTGCTATGTCAGCCAATGCCGTGCGAATTTCATCTTCTTTCGGATATTTTTCTAATAGTTTTTATAAGCCCTTCGTGATTGATTTAAAAAACCAAGTGCATATAACTCTTCGGCTAAACTATATATTAAATCGTCATTATCATGTCGTAAAGATTGCGTAAATAGACGTTGCGCGCCTTCTAGTTGTCCACTTGATAAAGCATCTAACATTTGTTGTGCATAATTTGTTTCCATCAATTGCTCCCTTAAAAGTGCACTTTTAACATCCTAAATAATATTAATACACGCTATTTAAGTGATCGTATTTTCTTGTCTAACCGTGTATTTCTAATAACATATTATTTTAACATAAAAAAGATATGAATACTATCTACGATTTTTTAATTGACGTCATTGTTGATGTCACTGCGAACCTGCTCTCATCTTAAATAAAAATCGTTATCCCTAACAGGACAACGATTTTTGATAATATGAACTACTTTTTGAGATTGTCAACGCCATCTTTTACTGCTTCAAAAGCGTCTTCTGCTTTATCTTTTACTGCCTCGGTAGCATCTACAACTTTATCCTTAGCTTTACCAAAGAAATTTTGTGCCTTACCTTCTGCTTCACGACTTTTGTCACCGGTAACCTTACCTTCTACTTCTTTTGCCTTACCAGCAATTTTGTCCTTGGCGTTATCAAACTTTTCTTCAACTGTCATAATTAATTCTCCTTGAAATTTTATTTGATGTTACAAGCTGATTTTATCATAATTGAGACTTATTGTATAATAATAAGTCTCAATTATGGTACTACTAAAAAAAGTAACTCTTTTTAAGAGTTACTTTTTGTGTGTTAAAACGTGTTAAAAATAAGAAATTTATTCTAACATGCTTCAAAAACTGTTTTAAATATGTTTTTAAATGGTGCTTTATTTAACAGCTTCCTTCAAAGCCTTACCAGGCTTAAAGGCTGGTACTTTTGATGCTGGAATTTCAATTTCTGCACCTGTTTGTGGATTACGGCCCTTACGAGCTGCGCGATCACGAACTTCAAAGTTACCAAAACCAATCAATTGAACTTTTTCGCCATTCTTCAAAGCTGCTTCAATTGAGGCAAATACTGCATCAACTGATGCAGTAGCATCTTTCTTTGTCAAACCAGTTGCTTTTGCAACTGAATCTACTAATTCTTGCTTGTTAGCCATTTTTGCTTCTCCTGGTAGTATTTATTAACCGTCGAGCGGTTTTCTTGAAATGTGTCGAAACATTATTTCATGTAACTAGAATACCATAAGAAAGCCTGAATGTGTAGTATTTACGCGGGTTTTCGCTGTTTCGTAATCTTTTTGTTACATAAAAATCATGTTTATGCAAAAAAGTATCCTAACGATACTTTTTTTGATAAAACTAGCCATCATTTACGCGCGCGCACAATTAATTTAATAGGTGTCCCTGTGAAATCAAAGGCTTCGCGAATTTTATTTTCTAAGAAACGCTCATATGAAAAGTGCATTAATTCAACATCGTTGACAAAAATAACAAACGTTGGCGGTTGAATTGCTACTTGTGTCGCATAATAAACACGTAACCGGCGACCATTATCAGATGGTGTTGGATTAATAGCAATTGCATCCATAATAACATCATTCAAAGTAGAAGATGAAATCCGTTTGCGATGATTATTATCAACATCTTTCACTAATTGTGGTAGGCGATCTAAACGTTGCCCAGTTTTTGCAGAAACAAAGGTAATTGGCGCATAATCTAAAAACTTGAATTCAGAGCGAATCAAATCTTCAAATTCCTTCATCGTGTGATCATCTTTTTCAACTGCATCCCATTTATTAACCACAATAATCATGGCTCGTCCGGCTTCATGTGCAAAACCAGCTACGTGCTTATCTTGCTCTCGAATGCCCGCTTCAGCATCAATAACCATCAAAATAACATTACTATTATCAATGGCTTTCAATGCGCGCATAACAGAATATTTTTCAGTATTCTCATACACTTTACCACGTTTACGCATGCCGGCTGTATCAACCATGATAAACTCATCACCTTCAGGTGTCACAAAACGAGAATCAATAGCATCTCTTGTTGTACCTTCGATGCTAGAAACAATCACGCGATCTTCACCAAGCATTGCATTAACAATTGACGATTTTCCAACGTTTGGTCGACCAATAATACTAAATTTAATCGCCCCTTCATCTTCTTGTTCAGCTGCTTCATCTGGAAAATGTTTAACAACTTCATCCAATAAATCACCTAAACCAAGGCCATGTGATCCAGAGACTGGGAAAGGATCGCCTAGCCCAAGCGAATAGAAATCATAAATATCTTGTCGCATTTCAGGATTATCGACCTTGTTAATTGCTAGCACTACCGGTTTGTCGGTTTTATATAACATTTTTTGCAACAACTTCATCAGCCGACGTTACACCCTCACGACCTGACGTGATCATGACAATCACATCAGCCTCATCTATTGCTAATTCTACTTGTGCTCGAATTTCTGCTAAAAACGGTGCATCTCCAAGTTCAATACCACCGGTATCAATCATTCGAAATTCATAATTCAACCATTCTGCTGGCGCGTACAAACGGTCACGTGTAACCCCTGGTTGATCTTCAACTATCGCAATACGCTCGCCTGCCATACGATTAAATATTGTTGACTTACCAACATTTGGTCGTCCCACAATTGCTACTACTGGTGCTGCCATAATGGCACCTCCTTATTTTCTTACCGTGTGCTGCCAATAATGCACACTCAAATTTTCTTCAAAAATAAAGAACTGGAAATCCAGCTCTTTTTAGCTCATATTACAACTTATCACCGAAAATATCGCCCAATGTTGCACCTGAGTCATCCCCATGTTGCTTATAAGCGGCAATATCTGCACGTGATGCTGCACCATCGTTTCCACGACGATCTTCACGTTGTGGCTTTTCTTCCAATGCTTTCATTGACAATGAAATACGTTCTTCTGCTGGTTTAATATCCAACACCTTAACTTGTACTGTGTCACCTGACTTCAAAACTTCTGAAGGGTTTTCAATACGCTTGTTTGAAATTTGTGATACATGGACAAGGCCTTCAATACCAGGCAAGATCTCAACAAAGGCACCAAAATCTTTTACGCGCTTAACTGTACCTTCAAGGACTGCACCAGCAGCAATTTGCTCCGCAGCTTCGTCCCATGGTCCACGTTGTGTTGCTTTAATTGACAACGAAATACGGCCCTTTTCAGTATCCAAAGCCAAAATTTTAACATTGACTTTATCACCCTTTGTCAAAACATCTGCAGGGTTTTTAACACGGTCATGTGAGATTTCTGAAACGTGAACCAAACCATCTACACCACCTAAGTCAACGAAGGCACCAAAGTCTGTCAGACGTGCAACAGTTCCTTCGACAACTTCTCCAACTGACAACTTACTGAATATTTCAGCTAACTGTGCCGCACGTTCTTGAGCTGCAACAGCTTTACGTGACAAAATCAAACGTGCATTAGCAGGATCAATTTCGATAACTTGTGCTTTAATATCTTTATTTCGGAACTGGTTTAAATCAGAAACAAAGCGTTCTGCAACCATTGATGCTGGCACGAAACCACGAACACCGTTTACATCAACAATCAAACCACCACGAACAGCGTTGATAACTTTGGCATCAACTGTATCGCCTTCGCCGAAGCTCAAGTTTTCCCATGCTTTTCGTGCATCTAAACGCTTCTTTGATAACAAATAGGCCACGCCTTCTTTGTCACTTGTCACATTAGAGATAACGACAGCTTCAATGCTATCACCAATTTTTAATTCGTCTGCCAGGTTGATGTTACGATCGTCTGAGTACTCACGTGCTGGCACAACTCCTTCTTCACCGGTAGGCAAACCAACTACTGCTTGGTTATCGTTGTCAATGGCTAGAAGTTCACCTATAACAACATCTCCCACCTTAATTTGATCTGCTGCGCTTTCGAGAGCTGCTAAGAACTCGTTGTTTGTTTCACTCATGACGTCTAACGTCCTCCTACAATTTACACTATGAATATAGTTTACCAGAATAGTCTGCTCTTGTATAGTAAAAAACAGCGTTTTCACGCTGTAAATTATTGATATTGATTATTTTTAATGATTTTAGTAATTTCAGATACAACATCTTCAATTTTTTGACCGGTTGTATCAACTAAAATTGCATCTTTAGCTTGTACTAACGGACTAATTTTGCGATGTGAATCCTTGTAATCGCGCATTTCAATATCTGCTTTTAAATCTGCTAAATTTGTCGTCATACCTTTGGCAATATTTTCTTTATATCGACGTTCGGCACGTTCTGACACACTAGCAACTAAAAATATTTTAACCTGGGCATTTGGTAATACTGTGGTACCAATGTCGCGCCCATCCATAATGACATTTTGACTATCTGCGATGCTTCGTTGCCTTTTGACTAAGTCTTCACGAATAGCCGCATATGATGAAACTAGTGAAACATTATTAGTGATCTCAGTTGATCGAATATCATCAGTAACTTCTTCACCGTTCAAAAAACACGTTGCATCAATGGATCGGGCTCAAAACGAATCGTTATTTGGGGTAATAATGCTATGATTTTTTTCTCTTCTTCATAAGCTAACCCTGCTTTTTTTGCTGCTAACGTAATCGCACGATACATTGCACCAGTGTCAACGTAGACATATTTAAAATCCGTTGCCAATATTTTAGCAATTGTTGACTTACCTGCTGACGCAGGTCCATCAATTGCTACTTGAAAATTTTCTGCCATAGTTTCCTCTAAATTATTGAATATTAAGATCTCTGCCTGAATATTGTGTGTAATTGCCAACTGTCAATCCAGGGTTTAGGGCAACGACTTGATCTGTCGTCATGCCATGGGTAATAGCAAAATTATACAATGTCTGGCTAGCGCCAAGAACTGCTGTCTGCCCTACAGCACTAGAGGCGGTATCTGCTGTACTACTTACTGCTTCACTAGATGATGACGGTGTCGAGCTAACTTCAGAGCTCGGCTCAACACTACTTGATTCTGTTTCTGAACTTGAGGATTCTTCAGATTGGCTTTCTGAAGAGGTTGTTGCTTTTACAACAGTTGATGACGTTTTACGACTTACAGAAGTTGCCGTCTGCTTCTGTGGTTCTTTTTTATTAGCCCAAGAACCATACACAGGGACACTAGCCAAAATAGCGAAAGCTAATATAATCAAAACTATTCGCAAACCTTTATGTTCGCCTGCTTTTTTCTCTGCTTCACGGGCAAATTTCGGCTCTATTTTTTCTTTTTATTCTTAGCCACGCGGCTCATGTTATTCGGATCAAAATCGTTCATTGTATAACGACCTCCACTATAGTATATTCATTTAAAATTTTACCACAATGAACCCTTCCGTGTTTATAATGTTTCATTAAGAAGTCAGTTTATTTTGAAGTGGTTTTACTATTGATAATACAATTAAGCTCACACCTCCCCAAACAATACCTTGTATCAAATTAAACGGCAGTACCATAGCAATGAAGTAGCGGCTCAAGCCAATAATTTTTGCAATGTTAAAATTCGCAAATTGTGCATACAATGGTACTGCAACAAACCAGTTCATTATAACTGCTGACCCTGTCATACCTATTGTTGCCAATAAAATTGCTAATAGGCTCCTGCCAATATTTTTCGATGTGACATATGGCATTATCCACAACATAATAACAGAAAAAATGATTACAGCAACTAAGTTAACTGGTAATCCTAAGTAAGTGTTGACACCTTCATTTGCCAAAATTAATTTTAATAGTGTTCGCAAAACAACTGTCCACATGGCTGCCGAAATATCAATCCAGTAGCCAGCAATAATAATTGGAACAATCGAAAAATCTAACTTTAAAAAACTGGCACCAGGAATAATTGGCACTTGTGGAAATAACATTAAACCAAACGAAATTGCACTTAGTATCGCAATCAATGTTAATTTCTGTGTTCGTGTTGTTGTAACTGTAGACATATTTTAAGCCTCAAAAAAACTGCACAATTTGTCAGGGTAGCACAAAAAGGCAGTTTTAACTTTCTTTTTTTAACTTCTTTATACCCGACTTTACGGTCGGCTCCGGATTTTGACCAGATCAACTGCTTTCGCAGGTCGCGGGCTTACCATGTCATGCATGTCTCACCGCCGGTTGGGATTTGCGCCCGACCCTGAAGTTTATTCAATTTTTATTATTGTATCAAATATATAAATTAAAAACAACTGATTACTTTCTACGATAATTTTTATAATCTTCTGCTTTTAATCGTCTCACTTCAGCACCTGTCAATTTACGATATTCACCAGATTGCAAACCGATTAAATCAAAAAAAGCGTACTGTTCACGTGTCAGTTTAACAACTGGCAAATGAACTTTTTGGAGCATATTTTTAATTTGATGGTTACGGCCTTCATGAATAATGACGCGAACCATACTTGTTTTTTATCCTTATCAACCCGTTCAATTGTTACCCGTGCAGGTGCTGTTTTACGACCTTTAATGACGACACCATGCTTCAACGGTGCTAGCTTTTCGTCAGTAGCTATTCCTTCAACTTTAGCCACATAGACTTTATCTACACGTGATTTTGGGTGCATTAATTGATTAGCGACGACACCATCGTTAGTCAGTAACAAAACGCCAGTCGTATCATAGTCTAATCGACCAATAGGATAGACGCGTTGACTAACATCACCCAAAAGATCTATCACTGTCTGACGTCCTTTTTCATCATTGTTAGTTGTTACAACACCACGCGGTTTATTTAATAAATAATAAACCAATTTCTCACGACCCTCAATTGGTGAACCATCTACTTCAACATGATCGTTTGGTTCGACCTTCATACCAAGTTCAGTAATCGTCTGCCCATTAACTTGCACACGCCCCTTGGCAATTAACTCTTCTGCCCCACGCCGTGATGCTAAACCAGCTTGTGCAATAATTTTTTGTAAACGTTGTGCTTCTTCAGACATGTTTATTCTCTTCTTCCGTTTCTGCCACACGCGCTTCAAACGCGCTGGTAAACAACTCGCCACCCTCATCACCAATTTCCAATGTGTCAAAATCTGGCAAGGGTGGTAACTCTGTTAGTTTTTTTAGCCCAAAATAGTCTAAAAATTCAGTCGTCGTACCGTACATAATTGGCCTACCTGGTTCATCTTTTCGTCCTGTCGCTACAATTAATTGGCGCAGTGCTAATTTTTGTAATGTTCCAGATGACTGCACACCACGAATTTGATCAATTTCAACACGCGTTATAGGCTGTTTATAAGCAACAATTACTAATGTTTCTAACTGTGCTTGCGACAAAGTTGCATTTATCGGTGCATCAAAGTAGCCTTTTACAGTGGCACCAAGTTCTGGCTTTGTTACTAAACGATAGGCCCCATCTGATTCTCGAATCTCTAAAGCACTATTTAAGTTGTTAGCATAATTTGTTGCTAACTCATCAATCAAAGTAATCACAGCTGACTTATCAAATTGTGTCATATGACAGATATCTTCAATCTTAATACCTTCATCTCCTGCTACAAATAACAGGGACTCTACTTGAGCTAGATTATTCATTATCGTCCAACTTTTCAATTTTTAAGAATATTTCTGATTGTGTATTTTCTTGGTGTAATGACACCTTATCTTCTTTAGCCATTTCAAGTAAAGCTAAAAAGGTCATTACCAACGGCTCGCGATCATAAACATTGTCAAATAGTGAATCAAAAGTCACCATGTCTCCAATTTTTTGAGTTGAAAAACGTTGTCTAATGTTCTTAATAGCTGTCGTCATAGTATATTTTTCACTGATAACGCGCCGGCTAATAGGTTTTTGTTGCTTTCTTTTCTTTAATAAATGCGCAAAAGCGGTTTGTAGATCAACTAATCCAAGACCTGGCGCTAACTTTGTTTCTAATTCAACATTAATTGGTGGTAACAAAGGTAATCTAGCAAATGATTGCTGATGTTGTTTCTCGCGTTCGCGCAATTGATCACTGGCTACTTGAAACTGCTTATAAGTCAGCAATTGCACCATCAATTCTTCACGTGGATCAAAATATGATTCTTCAACAAAATTTTCCTCAAAAATTTCTTGAGGTAGCAAGTCAGCCGACTTGATTTGCACGAGGGTCGCTGCCATGACAAGATACTCACTTGCAACATCTAATTGCATTTTTTCTGTTCATGAATAAAACTAAATATTGTTCCGTGATTTTGGCAATTTGTAAATCAAAAATATCCATCTCTGATTGCTTAATTAAATGTAGTAGTA
>AEMJ01000353.1 GCA_000166735.2 Leuconostoc inhae KCTC 3774
GGGTGGTCGCTTCTGGATTGTTCATCAAAATATGAAGCGCCGAAATAACTTCGGCCAAGTTATGTGTTGGAATATTTGTCGCCATACCAACTGCAATACCAGTCGCACCGTTAACTAATAAGTTTGGGAAACGTGCTGGTAGAACTTCAGGTTCCCGTTCTTCACCATCATAGTTGGGTATAAAGTTAACCGTGTCCTTGTTTAAGTCGCGTACCATTTCCATGGCAACTTTC
>AEMJ01000352.1 GCA_000166735.2 Leuconostoc inhae KCTC 3774
GTCCCTACTTGCTGTGGTTCAATGCACCATTTACAATATTTACAGTGTTATGTTTTACGACGCCAGATTTACCTATGAATTGGAAAATTGTTTGGGCTTACGTCACGTATATTGGCATAGATGTCTTGTACTCTGCAGTTAATATTCCTCTGACATCAATTCTACCAAGTATGACAACTGACCCTGATGAACGTGTGTTGCTGTCAACAATTCGATCTCTATTCTCTAATTTTGGTGGAACATTAATCTCTGTTATAGCATTACCTTTGGTAGCACTATTTGGGGGAACTGATAATCCTCGTCGTGGTTTCTTCTGGTTAGCCGTTATGGCTGCATTAGTATTTTTCGTTATA
>AEMJ01000351.1 GCA_000166735.2 Leuconostoc inhae KCTC 3774
TATAACGAAAATACCAACGCAGCCATGACAGCTAACCAGAAGAAACCACGCCGAGGATTATCAGTACCACCAAATAGGGCTACCAATGGTAGTGCTATCACAGAGATTAATGTGCCACCAAAATTAGAAAATAGAGAACGAATTGTTGATAGTAAGACACGTTCATCTGGATCCGTTGTCATACTTGGTAAAATTGATGTCAAAGGAATATTGACTGCGGAATACAAAACATCTATGCCGATATAGGTGACGTATGCCCACACAATTTTCCAATTCATAGGTAAATCCGGTGTTGTAAAACACAGCACTGTAAATATTGTAAATGGTGCATTAAACCACAATAAGTAGGGCC
>AEMJ01000350.1 GCA_000166735.2 Leuconostoc inhae KCTC 3774
CCTGATTATTGATTTCATTAAATGTCATCCAATATTTGACTTTGTTTTGATAGCGTGTAAAACATGTCGCAGCAAATTTAACAAATAAATCAATTAGTTTGCGATTTCGAAAACCACCATACTTAGTCACGAGATTATAGGGTAACTCAAAATGTGAGAGCGTAATAATTGGTTCAATATCATTTTTTAGCAGTTCATCAAATAAATCGTCATAGAACTTCAGTCCTGCTTCATTTGGTTCACTCTCTTCTCCAGTGGGATATATTCTAGTCCAAGCAATTGATGTTCTAAAACATTTAAATCCCATTTCCTTCAATAAAGCAATATCTCCTTTGTAACGATGGTAAAAGTCAATTGCATCATGATTAGGATAATATTCATCTGGCAAAACACCATTTGTAATGGCACGTTCTTGTCCTGGCTTACCCACAGTCATAACATCCGCGACACTAATACCCTTGCCGCCCTCTTGCCAACCGCCTTCTAATTGATGAGCGGCAACCGCACCACCCCAAAGAAATTCTTTTGATAAACTGTTACTCATCTTTTATTCCTCCTTTTAGTATCTATATCTTATCAAGAAAGCGCTTACATATCCATTTGCTTATTTGCCACATACTTGCGGAAATAACCATCTTTATCACTTAAAAATGATGAAATTAAAAAACTTTGATATAGGATTTTCCCATTATCAAAGTTTATGTACCACTATTAAGCATTAGCAACTGTGCATTGTAATCTATTCTTTTATCACACTGTTATGCAAAATTTTAAAAAGTTAATTTATATGATATTTCTTATTCAAACTTATTTGCAAATGATACAAACTTCTGGGCGGCATCACCAAGAAATGCTTTTGTATCAGGATTTGTTATATGACCTGAGTCATCTGCAAGAGACTGAACGTTTCCAATATACAATTCAGGTTGTTGCATTGTTGGCATATCTAAAAATACTAATGATTGTCGTAACACATGGTGTGCTAGCACACCAGATATACCTGATATTGATTGTGATGCCACTAATGCTGGTTTTCCAGTCCAAACACTTTCACCCCAAGGACGTGAACCAACATCTAATGCATTTTTCAAAGCAGCTGAAATACTACGATTATGTTCTGGTGTTACGAAAATAAATGCGTCTTGTTTAGCAATCTCTGAGCGAAAGACATCATAAGATTCAGGTGACTGTGCATCATAGTCCTGACTATACAATGGTAACTCACTAATATTGATGTATGTTACCTCGGCATCATCCGGTAAACCAGCAACTAGTGCTTCTGCTACACCTTGTGAATACGAATTCTTTCTAATAGAACCTACTAGAACACCATATTTTGTCATAATTTAATTCTTCCTTTTCTCTTACTAATAGTAAGTATATAACGAATGAAAATAAATTACAAGTCTTTTTAATTTTTAGTCAAAAAAAACACCAAAATTTGCGTGTTATAATTTTTCAAGGATTGTTTTCAAGACGCCATCGTTATCATTATCCGTCACACTACGTGCAAAATCATGTTGAAAAAGCTCTTCATCAGAATTCGTCATAGCAAAAGGTTGACCGACATACTCTAACATTTCTAAATCATTTAAACCATCACCAAAGGCCATAATTTCAGATGGCTTGACATTTAATGTTTCTGCAATATAAGTTAGAGCATTAGCCTTGTTGACATTTGGATTGACAATATCAATTGCCCCATAACCTGAAGTTGTCACATGTACTTTATTGCCAAGTAATAATTTAATTTCACGCATAAATTCATATTCCAAACGCGGCAAAACTAATGATACTTTTAAAATAGGTTCATTAATTTCAGTTACAGAATTAATCAATGTCAGATTTTCAAAATATTTTTTGGCAAAATCAAGATGCTCATCATTGGGGTTCTTAACAATCATAAAGGCTTTGTTTGCAGCAACAAAAGATACACCTAACTGTAATTCCGCTTTATATTTATTAGCCAAATTATCAACAACTGCTGGAACATCTGCAGAAACTGACCAAACGTGCATCAGTTCACCATCTAAAATAACTTCTGCCCCATTGTTAGCAATTAACTGATACTGACCGGAAAAATTTTTAAAGTAATCACGTACTTTTTGAACATGATTACCAGTTGCAACAACAAACTGACCACCTTGTGCATGCAATTTATCAAGCACTTCTTGAAATAATACTTCGTTAAATGTTTTATCATTTTTTAGAAAAGTCGCATCTAAATCTGATGCAATCAATTTAATTGACATATTTCTCCTTT
>AEMJ01000349.1 GCA_000166735.2 Leuconostoc inhae KCTC 3774
TCACGTGAAGCCGTACCATTTCCAATGGCAACTAATTGCACATCAAAGTCATGTATCAGTGATTCAAATAGTTCACCTGCTTCCTGCCGTTGCTGAGCATTAGCTGGTTTATGCGGATAAATAACTTGTTTCTTTAAAAATTTACCATTTTCATCAATAATAGCTAATTTAGACCCTGTTCTAAATCCTGGATCAAATCCCATGACAATCTTGTTTTTTAGTGGTGCCTGCATTAATAGATGATACAAGTTATTTCCAAAAAACTCTAATCGCTTGTTCCTGTGCTTGTGTCGTTAATTCTTGTCGAATTTCACGCGATACAGCGGGTTGGATAAATCGTTTATACGCATCCTCAATTGCTGCTCGTAATACTTGATATCCTGATCCAGAGGTGGGTTGTCCCCCTAATTCTTTGGTTTGAATAAAATGAATCATGCGTGCTTCAGTAAAATCAATTTTAACTGTTAAAACACCTTTCTTTTTCGCCACGATTGACTGCTAAAATCCGAAATTTATTGTCCAGCAATGATTTAATTGACTCGTTATAATCATAATATTGCCCATAAATTTCTTGCTCATTCTTTTTCTTTGCCAGAACGCTTGAGATTGGATATTAACATCCC
>AEMJ01000348.1 GCA_000166735.2 Leuconostoc inhae KCTC 3774
GCGAATAGAGATGAAATGTCATTACCTGCTGGTCTAGATATCTCGACTAGCAATCATACCAACAATGTCGTTGCCAAATTTAAGCGAGACGTGTTCAAAAAATAGTACGGCTTCAAATGAATCAGTGCTAGCGACATATAGCGCTGGTTATCGATTTAATCCAGTATTAACAGCAGACAAAACTAACACCGATCGTGTTTATTCACAAAGCGTTGAAGGATTACCAGTCATTGCTGAGAGCGGTATGATAACTTTTCAGTACAATAAAAGTGGTAAACCAGTAGGCTTTTACGAAACGACAATTGGTCAATGTTGAACGACTTCGTGATGCTCGTGCGACAATAACAGAAGAAGATGCTATTATTGCACTATATCGTTACAATGAAATTGACAGTGGTGATCGGTTATCTAAGGGCTATCTGTCTTATGATAGGACCCTCACGGTTAATGGGTACGATATTTTTTGCCGGTATGGGCTTTTGAAGCATATAGTGGCAATGAAAAATATGTTTTAAAAATTAATGCCTTTACAGGTGATAATTTATCGGAATGATTTAATCTAATATTAATTTTAACGTGTACAATAAACATAATTCAAG
>AEMJ01000347.1 GCA_000166735.2 Leuconostoc inhae KCTC 3774
TATTCGTTCATCAGCAACTTCAGAAGAAGCTAAAACACGTTTGATTGATGGCTATTTGCTATCTGATAAGCAAGCACAAGCCATTTTGGACATGCGATTAGTCCGTTTAACTGGTTTGGAACGTGATAAAATTGAAGACGAATATCAAAAGTTGGTTGCGTTAATTACTGATTTGAAAGATATTTTGGCACATGAAGAACGTGTTGACCAAATCATTTATGATGAACTCTTAGAAATTCAAACAAAATTCGGGGATGCACGTCGTACAGAATTACAAGTCGGCGATGTGACT
>AEMJ01000346.1 GCA_000166735.2 Leuconostoc inhae KCTC 3774
GCAACTCAGGCAACAACGCAAGACATTGCGACTAATAAGTATGATTTAAAAATAACAGAATTAGATTCAGCAACTATTCCACGTACAATTAAAGATTTTGATTATATTATTTTACCTGGTTCCGTTGCGTATAACGCAAAAATTTCGACACGGAAAATATTATTGGCTGAAAATATTCGCAGCGATTACCAGCTTGTTGCTGCGACAAATAAAGAAAATACTAATAAACAATGGACGCTTGACGTTAAGAAAGCCTATCAGTCGAAAGCGTTTCAAAATATTTAGCAGCACATAATAAAGATAACTATTGGGTGATTTCTGATCACAAGTAAATAATTGTCGCATAATCAGTAAAAAGAAAAATTAATGCACAATTGAGAGTTTAGGAGAATACTATATGACGTTAATAGATTGGGATCACACGATGATTAATGTATCAGACTTGGCAAAAAGCATTAATTCTTTTGCCGACGCGGGAATTGTTTTTAAATTAGGTGGTCGGCACGAAAATTGGGGAACGGCCAATGCATTAGGATATTTTGGTATTAATTATATTGAATTGCTTAGTGTTTTCGATCAAGAAAAAGCAAGTTTAATTCATCGCCAAAGTGCTGCAGCTGTGTATGATTCATTGCAAGACTTTAATCAAGAGAGACAACGATTCAATACAGTCGCAATTCGGACCAATGATTTAGAGAATATTAGAAAACGTATAGAATCAGCAGGTGTGACTGTTGGTCCCATTTTAGAGGGCAAGCGGCGCAATGAGCAAAATAAATTGATAACATGGCGTATCTTTTTATTAATGACG
>AEMJ01000345.1 GCA_000166735.2 Leuconostoc inhae KCTC 3774
ACTTCAAATTCAATTTCTTTATAGCCAGCAATTGATCGTTCAATCAAGACTTGTGTGACTGGTGATAATTCTAAACCATTCGCCGCAATTTCAGTTAATTCTTCATGCGTTTCAGCAATACCACCACCTGTGCCACCCAATGTGTACGCTGGACGTACAATAACGGGATAACTGTGTGTATCAGCGAATTCGAGTGCTTCCTCTAGTGTCGTTGCAATTGTTGACTCAGGAATAGGTTCATTCAAACGTTCCATGAGTGCTTTGAATTCTTCACGATCCTCAGCTTCTTCAATGGCAGATAGTTTTGTGCCTAACAACTCAATATTCAAATCATCTAATATGCCAGCTTCAGACAAATCCTTAGCCATGTTTAAACCAGTCTGACCACCTAATGTTGGTAAAATGGCATCAGGCCGTTCTTTACGCAAAATACGCTCAATAAAATCAATTGATAATGGTTCAATATAAACTTTATCTGCAATTTCTGCGTCCGTCATAATTGTTGCAGGATTAGAGTTAACTAAAATGACGTAATAGCCTTCTTCTTTTAAACTTAGTGCAGCTTGCGTGCCAGAATAATCAAATTCTGCTGCTTGACCAATAACAATTGGTCCAGAGCCAATCACCAATATTTTTTGATGTCAGTGCGTTTAGGCATTTTGTGTTGTCTCCTTCTTTGCGTTTTCAATCATGTTCAAAAAGTCATCAAATAAATATTCAGCATCATGTGGACCTGGTGCTGCATCTGGATGAAATTGAACAGAGAAAGCGTGATGATTTTTCAATCTGATACCCTCTACTGTGTGATCATTAATTTCTTCATGTGTCACAACCAGTTCTGTTTTTGATAAGCTGTCTCGATTGACAGCATAGCCGTGATTTTGAGAAGTAAAGTCTAGCCGCTCTTTTGACAAATTACGAACCGCGTGATTAAAACCACGGTGTCCAAATTTTAATTTATAAGTTTCAGCGCCATTAGCTATTGCAAACAATTGATGGCCTAAGCAAATACCCATCAATGGTAACTGTTCTTGCAGTGTTTGTATTGTGGGAATCGCGTAAGCAACGTCCTGTGGATTGCCTGGACCATTTGATAATAATATGCCATCAGGATTAGCGGCTAAAATAGTCTCTGCATCAACATCTGCTGGAAACACCATGACATTGACCCCCCTTTTAGCTAAAGAGCGTAATATTGAATTTTTTAATCCAAAATCAATCAAAGCAATTGACACACCGTCTGTTGGATTTTGATATTGTGTCTTTGTTGTCGCATCAGCAACCATCTTTTTTGAAGGGACAAATTTTTTAATCTCTGAAAAAATGTCGTCGGTTACTTCATTGACTAATGCAGCTTTCATGACACCGTTATCACGCAATTCCCGTGTTAATGCACGTGTATCAATACCAGTGATACCAGGCATGTTCATCCGTTCCGCCCACTCTTCTAAGCTCATCATTTGACGCCAATTGCTTGGCCGACGTGCGATTTCATGGACAACAATTGCTGAAGCTGCCGGTCGTAAACTTTCAAAATCATCACGATTAATACCATAATTACCAATTAAAGGATAGGTAAAAACAATCATTTCACCACGATATGACAAATCAGTTATTGATTCTTGATAACCTGACATGCCAGTATTGAAGACCAATTCTGCCATCACATTGGCATCAGATCCGAAGGACTCACCTTCATATACTGAGCCATTTTCAAGTACTATATAGCGTTTTTTCATGTCTTATTATCCTCGTTATCGTGTTTTCGTCGTTTACAATGATTGATAAACTAACTGCCCGTCAACCCAGGTAGCAAGTGTGTTTCCGTAAACTTGCCAGCCAATAAATGGTGTGTTCTTACCTTTTGATTTAAACTTATCTACTGAAATAGTTTTCTGATGCTCTAAATCAAACAAAGCTAAGTCAGCTGTTTCACCAGGTTTAATCTCAGTTGGCGCCTCAAGTTTGAAAGAAGCTATTGGTGCACTGATCATACGTTGCAAAAGGGTTTCTAGCGTCATGACGCCTGATCTAACTAAATGTGTATACAGCAATTGAAAACTCGTTTCAATTCCTGTAATCCCAAATGGTGCTTCTCGAAATGGTTTATTTTTTTCGGCCGTACCATGTGGTGCGTGATCTGTTGCAATCATATCAATTGTGCCATCTAATAATCCCGCTAATACGGCTTGTCGATCTGCTTGTGAGCGTAAAGGTGGATTCATTTTGAATAACGCATTATCACCTTTGATGTCCGTATCAGAGAGCAAAAGATGATGTGGTGAAACCTCAGCTGTAACATTTACGCCTTGCAATTTTGCAATTCGAACTAATGCAACAGATTCTTTTGTTGAGATGTGCGCAACATGATAGTGCACGCCTGTTGCTTTAGCTAACATCAAATCACGCGCTAATTGTGAGCTTTCCGCTAAACCAGTAATTCCTGGGATTTCTAATTTTTTAGATTGTTTTCCAGCGTTCATAACCCCACCATGTAATAAGGAATCATCTTCTAAATGTGCTACTAATGGTTTATCAGCTTTTGCAGCAGCTACCATAGCTTGTAGCATGGTATCAGCGGTTTGCACGCCTTTGCCATCGTTACTAAATGCAACAGCTCCAGCAGCAGACATTCCTGAAATATCTGATATTTTAGATGCTATCAAATCGGCTGAAACAGCCCCATATTGTTTAACATGAACTGTCCCATTTGTTTCATTTAATTTAATCTGTGCAGCGATACGTTCGGCAGTGTCTGGCACAGGGTTAAGGTTAGGCATCGCAATAACTGTTGTAAAACCGCCGCGCGCAGCCGCTTGAGAACCAGTCGCAATCGTTTCCTTATAATCAAAACCTGGTTCCCGAAAATGAACATGTACATCGACTAATCCACTGGATAGAAACGCACCTTTAGCATCAAACGTGTCAACCTTTAAATTATTATTTTCTGATACTTTAACAATTTTTTACCATCAATCAACACATCTCGTGTAACTAAATGACTATCTTCTAAAATTTTAGCATTCTTAATAAGTTGCATGATTTGTCTCCATTGTATATTCTAGTATTGCCATCCTTGCAAACACCCCATTCGTCATTTGTTCAAAAATACGTGACTTTGGTGCTTCAACAAATTCATCGGCAATTTCCACGTCACGATTAACTGGTGCTGGATGCATGATAATTGCCTGCGCTTTAAGCTGTTCATACCGTAATTTATTCAGTCCAAATTTAGCATGATATTGTTTGGTTAAAAAAATTTGATTTTCAGTCTGTGTGATACGCTCATGTTGCACACGCAGAAACATCACAACATCAAGCTGTTCCCATTCTTTATCAATAGCCACAAACTCACCAAATTGACTAAAATCTTTTGGTAGCCAATTTTCTGGTCCAGAAAATGTCATGTTAGCGCCTAATCTTTTCAAAATTTCCGCATTTGAACGTGCCACACGAGAATGCATTAAATCACCAACAATTCGAATATTTAAACCAGTAAAATGACCAAATTGTTCGTAAATTGTCACCAAATCTAGCAAACTCTGAGAAGGATGCTGCCCACTGCCGTCCCCAGCATTCACAAGCTGTGGTATAGCATGTCCTTCTGCACTCAGAACACTTTCATACCAACTCGTAACATTATGCCTAATAACAGCAACATCAACACCAATAGCTTTTAGTGTTTTCAACGTGTCGACTAAACTTTCACCTTTTGACATTGAACTGCTTTGCGGCTCAATTCTAATTTGTTGAAAACCTAACTTATTTTCTGCCATCTGAAAACTGCTATGCGTACGTGTAGAATTTTCAAAAACAAATTACTTACCGTCAAATTGGTCTGATCGGGCTGCACACCTGACTTGAATGCTAAGGCCCGTTGAATTAATTTTAGCACATCAGATTCATTTACTGAATTTATATTCAAAAAATGTCGCATAATACTCCTTTTTATACAAAAAACCGCATAAGCCTTTTGACTCACGCGGTTCTAGAAAATTACGGTCAAAGAATGGACTTTGACCCAAGTATCTAAAAGCCTTGTAAGTCTCTCTGGACTTAATTAAAGGTTTTTATTGTTTCTCATATATTATCATTTTTTTACAACTAAGCAAATTCAATTTGCAAAAAAAGTTTATTCTGACCATTAACATTTTGCTTAGCTGTTTTATTTGAATTCCAGAAAGGTACATAGACTTTTCCTTTAATATGTTGCTTATCAATAAATCCAAAATAACGACCATCATTAGATACTGACCGATGATCACCCATGACAAAGTACTCACCTGCGGGCACCCTACTATGGTTACGATCTTTTTCTTGCCATTGATCAGTAGATGATAATGTTTTCAATGACCATGTACTGCCAAATGACATTTCAGTGCCTTGTGTTTGCTCATTGATACCAATGTAATTTTGATTAACACGTTTGTTATTCACGTATAAATTAGAATTTTGATATGAAACCGTATCTCCTGGTAAGCCAATGATCCGTTTGACATAATCTTTTTCTCCAGATCTAATTCTTGGATCTTCTTGACGTGCATCAAACACCACAACATCACCACGTTTATATTTAGAAACTTTACTTAACAAAACCAATTCACCGTTTTGCAAGTTAGGCGTCATTGACGGCCCATTTACCCTTACAAAGCTGAATAAGAAAGTTCGAATCAAGGCAACCACAACAACGGCGACCAAGATTGGTACAACCCACTCTTTTAGAAACTGAACAAATTTATTTTGCATAGTATTTCTCTCTTTTTATGTACAAAAACAACTAAACAGATTGTTTTCACACTTACTTTCGTAGTTGTGCGTAAGCATCAGCAACAGGTTTTGTAATAATATCATTAAGTTCCGTTAATAATTTATTTAATGCCTGTTCAGCTGTTAAAAGTGCTGTAATTAGTTCGTTTTTTGCACTTCAGCTGCAATAATATCCCATTCTTTTCTTGTTCTGGATTTGGTTGTTGTTGGACTTGCATCATTTTTTGCACGGCAACTTGTACCTCTTGAAACTTACCAAACAAGTTCTTAGCTTCTTCATTATTTTGAATGTCATCAAAAGCTTTTTGCCATGCTGTATATTCTTGTGTTTGCTTCAATACATTTGCCATTTCATTGGCATTATCATAAATATTAACTGTCATTTTTCTTTCCTTTTTGCTTTCAATAAACTGTATACACTATCATTACTAAATCAATCAATAATTCTTAATTGCCAAATAATCCCTTAATAGTTTGCCAAGTTTTATTGGCCCCTTCTACAGCATTATCAACTCCCTTTGAGAAATCAGAACCAATATCTGACCACTTAAATGCCTTACTATTACTGTCGGTACCACTATTTGGATTTGTTACAGTAAAGTTTGTTCCTGGTGTATTTGGCAAAATTTCCTCTAATGAAGTTTTTACCAAAGGCCCCATAGTTGCTGTTAATCCAAGGGGCAAACTATTATTTTTACTTTTATCATCTAACCCCATCCAAGTAGCTTCGACAACATCCTTTGTATACGCCATCGCCCAAGAATCTTTCGATGATTGACTATTTTCCGTATCATTGGGATTTTCGGTTGTACCTGTTTTACCAGCAATAGTAAAACCTGCCGGTGCTGCCCCTAAACCAGTCCCATTAGTATAAGTGCCAAGCATCATACGTGTCATATTATCTGCAACGCGCGAACTAATGACACGCTTTTGCTTAGCTTTAGGATGGTTCACAATCACCTTGCCAGTTGCATCAACAATTTTTGTAATAAAGTGTGCATCACTCATAACACCATCGTTGGCAAAAGCAGTGTAGGCTTGTGCCATTTGCATAGGAGAAACACCAACTGTTAAGCCACCTAGAGACAACGCAAGATTTTTATCTTTATCTGATAATGGTAAACCGAATTTGCGTGCACTTGCATAGCCTGCATTCACACCAATTTTATTTAATAAGTAAACCGCTGGCACATTGTAAGAGTGCTCTAAAGCTTCGTACATAGGTACATCATCTGTTTGTACATTCAATGCATTATGAACTTCCCAACCATTTGTACCAAACGTGCGTGTCGTATTCGGTAAGCTTGTGTCGATACTATAACCCTTTTCTAAGGCAGGTGCATACACAGCAATTGGCTTAATTGATGAACCTGGTGATAATTTTGATTGCGTTGCATAATTAAATCCTCGGAATGTGTGCTCTTCTTCACGACCACCCACAAGTGCACGAACGCCACCTGTTTTCGCATTTAGCACAACACTTGCTGCTTGCGCATCCGTATTGTAATTAAACATAGCACTATTATTAAAATTTTGTTGTAAATTTGTTTGATCTTGTTGATTTAATGTTGTATAAATTTTATAGCCACGATTCATAACATCACTTTCAGTTAAACCATATGTTTTAATAGCTTCGCTGATAACTGAATCAAAAAACCACGGATACTGATATTTATTTGAACTATTATACGTATCATTCAAAATCATGGGTGCTGCTTGTGATTGTTTTAATTGTGATGCTGACAAGCGTTTTGTTGCTACCATTGTACTTAAAACAACATTACGACGTTTAGTTGCTGCTTGTGGATGATCAATTGGATTATATAGCGCTGGGCTTGGTAACATGCCAGTCAAAGTTGCTGCTTGCGATGTTGTTAACTCGCTAGCATGAACACCGAAATACTTTTGAGACGCATCTTCAACACCCCAAACACCATTGCCAAACCAAGCGTTATTCAGGTACATCGTTAATATTTGATTTTTTGTATAATCTTGTTCAACTTGCATCGATAAGAAAATTTCTTTAGCCTTACGTGTTATTGTCTGCTCTTGCGTCAAGTAAGCATTTTTAACAAGTTGTTGTGTCAAAGTAGATCCGCCACCAGCGATAGTAGATGAACCTAAGAGCTTATTCTTAATATTAAGTACCGCTGAACGAGCGATTCCTTTCACAGAAAAACCATACTCATGGTAAAAATTTCGATCCTCACTTGATATAACCGCATCACGCATATTTTGAGATATACGACTATACTTGACATAAGTTCCCTTTTGCGAATACAGTTCCCCGGCTTTTGCACCTGAATCATCATAGACCGTTGTTGTTTGTGCTAACGTTGCCTGTAAATTTTTAACATGCGCTGTTTTCGCTAAAGTAACCAAGTACATACTCATAATCAAAAAAATGATAAAAAAACTATGATAAGAAAACGTCCAAATTGCCAACGTTTAGCGAATGGGGAAAATTTCTCGTTTATTTTTTATAATATGCTTCAACCAACTCATAGATTATCCTATCAATGCCGACCAACGTTTAGTTAACGCTTCTGCACTTACTTCATCTGGACTTGTCACATAAATTGTGTCAAATCCAGCTAACGTTGCAATGACTTGCGGCAAGTTTGCATCGTCAATTATGCCAGCAACGGCATTCCCACTTGAATCTGTTGTCCTTATAATTGTCATAAACTGAACACGCTTGACAAAAACAGCATATTCGATAATAGCAGCATCTATCGCATTTTCTGTTACGACGAGGTCAGGTGTCTCACCCTGATCTTGCAATTGTTGATAACGTAAATCATTATTAATATCCTTAATTCTGACGATGCCTAATGCACGAATATCCCTTGAAACCGTTGTTTGTGTTGTTTCAACACGATGTTTTAAAAGTTCACTCAGTAACTCTTCTTGACTAGTGATTGGCTGATTTTGAATGATATCAAGAATAAGTTCTTGTCGTTGTTGTTTTGAAATCATATAATTTCTCCTAATTGAGAACGTGTTAGATAACAGTTACATTTCCTCTGGTGACTTCACACCTAACAAACGTAAACTTTCTGATAGTACAATCGACACTGATTGCACTAACGCTAAACGTGCATTTAGTTGCTGATCATTTGTTAAAATTTTTGAATTAGCATAATATCTATTAAATGATCGTGACAAATTTAAAGCATACTTTGCAACGATACTTGCCTCACGTTGTTGCCATGCACGTTGCACCGTTTCTGGAAAACTATTAAGAATTGTCACAATATCCCATGTTGCCACATCATCCAAGTCTAAATTCTGATCAACAATTGTGACACCAGATTTCCGCAAGATTGATTTTGCACGAGCATTAGTATACTGTACATAAGGTCCTGTATCACCCTCAAAACGAACAACTTCCTCTAAATTAAAATCAAAATTGTTTGTTCTATCATTCATTAAATCGTGAAAGACAACTGCACCTGCACCAACTTGTTCTGCCACAATATTTTTATTCTCAAGTGCCGGATTCTTTTCTTGTATTTGTTTCAATGCTAACTCATGTGCATCATCTAAGACATCTTTTAGCAACACAACATCACCCTTACGTGTCGACATTTTTTTTGCCATTAAATGTAATTAATCCAAATGAAATATGTTCAACATCGTCTGCCCATGTAAAGCCCATTAATGATAAGACTGCTTTCATTTGTACAAAATGCTCACGTTGCTCGCCACCAACCACATAGAGTGATTTTGAAAAATGGTACGTTTCTTTGCGATAAACAGCTGCTGCTAGATCACGTGTCATATACAATGTAGCACCATCTGACCGCTTTATCATTGCTGGTGTCAAACTAGAATTAATAGCTGATAAGTCAACAATTTTAGCGCCTTGTGAGGACACCAAAAGACCTTTTTCCTCTAAAACATCAACGACTTTAGCCATCTTATCATTATAGAAAGCTTCGCCGTTAAAAGAATCAAATGTAATATCCAAGCGATCGTAAATTGCTGTAAACTCTTTCAACGATTCCGCACGGAACCATTGCCATAACTGATGTGCTTCTGAATCGCCATCTTCTAACTTTTTAAACCAAGCACGGCCAGCATCATTCAACGTGTCGTCGTTTTTAGCTTTCTCATGAAATTCAACATAATAACGTAGTAGTGTAGCAATTGGATCAGCTTTAACTTCAGTTTCTGAACCCCAAGTCTTATAAGCATAAATCAACTTACCAAACTGTGTTCCCCAATCTCCTAAATGGTTGATTTTAACAGGAACATATCCATTTTTGGCCGTAATGTTTGCTAATGCATTGCCGATAACGGTTGATCTTAGATGTCCCATAGACATTGGCTTAGCAATGTTAGGTGATGACATGTCGATCGTAACATTGTTCCCATTGCCATCTGTATTACTGCCAAAATGCGATTGTTCTTTAAGAATCAAACGTAAAATTTTACCTGATGTAACTGGTTTATCTAAAAAGAAATTAACATAAGGACCAATCGCAACAACTTTTTCAAAGCCTGTTTGATTAATTTTAGCGACGATGTCAGTTGCAATTTGCTGAGGTGCCTGATGCAAAACCTTTGCTAAAGTGAAAGTTGGAAATGCTACATCACCCATTTCCGATGATTTAGGTGTTTCTAACTTCATTGAAATTTCTTCTGGTTTAAAATCTGTCAACACCTTTGCTAGTGAAGCGACAACCATTTCATTATTTGCCATTATTATTCATTCCTTTTTTACTAGTTACTATTATACCTTATTTTGATTAACTGGATAAAAAACTCGTCTCTTGTTATTTTTGACAAGAGACGAGTTTTTACCCGCGGTACCACTCTAATAGCTTTCGCCACTCAATATATCATTCAAAATCCAAAGTACGCGCCGTTTCCATTTATTATCTGACTTTCACCTTCTCAGATTCGCTACATATAAATGATATGAAACTATTTACTCTTCGATGTCGCCATCAATTTTTTCTGCTGCCGGAACTGGTGCATGCTTAATTACCTCGATCTCGTCCATTCGAACGATTGCTCGGTGATTCATTTCATTCACTGTCGGTTGATCTGATGGATCATTTTCAGTAATTTCAACTAAAAGCGCATTCTCATATATCTTTTCAACTTGTCCAGTAAATGGCTTTTCTAAATTACCATAGGCTGGGGCAAGCAAAATGTCACCAATATTATACTTTGAAGCCTTGCTTTCTTCTTCATCTGTCATTATTTTAGCATATTAAGATATTATAAACTTTATCATAATTAGTTTCTGACATCATAACTAATTATCCTACTGTCAATATCTTTCCTCCTGTAATCAATATGTAACACCATATTTTATCACAAATAGCCGTTCATTTCAATGTTATCACTTGTGTCATAATGGCTCTCGCAATATCTATTTTAGATGCTTTCGATAATGTTTCTGGTAAGCGTCCTGGTATCAAAATTGTGACCGCATTGTCATCCGATGAAAAGCCAGTGTCTGATCGACTAACATCATTAATAATTAACATATCTGCATTTTTTTTGATTAATTTATCTTGTCCATGTGCTAATATTTCTTGCGTTTCAGCAGCAAATCCGATCACAATTTGATGATTCTTTTTAGATTGACCGATAGTTCGTAAAATATCTGGATTTTGCACCAGTCTTAGTGTTAAACCACCATTGGCTTGCTTTTTAATTTTATGAATCGCTTTTTCTGCAGGTTTAAAATCAGAAACTGCGGCAGCACTAATAAAAATGTCAGCCGTTGCAAATGCCTGTATGGATGCATCAAACATCTCTTGCGCCGAGTTGACAAATATTTTTTACCCCAAATATATCTTCACGTGCTATTGTTGTAATTAAAATAACATCTGCTCCCATCTCAGCAGCAGCACGAGCTAAAGCGTAACCCATCTTACCACTGGATCGATTAGTTAGATAACGTACTGGATCTAGCGCTTCATGTGTCCCACCAGCCGTGATAATAATCTTTTTTCCTATTAAGAGGCCATTTTTTGCGCGCAATCTCACAGCAGACTGCTGTAAAATATCAACTGGTTCAGGTAAGCGGCCTTGCGCTGAATAGCCTTCAGCTAAAAACCAACAGCTGGCTCAATTACGAACCAGCCATCTTTTTTAATGTCTCTATATTACGCACAACTGCTGGATTTGTCAGCATATTATCGTTCATCGCTGGGGCAATTATTTTATCAGCAATTGATGCCATAATAGTTGTCGTTACAGCGTCATCTGCTATTCCTTGTGCCAGTTTACCAATAATATTAGCTGTAGCCGGTACAACAAAAATGATATCAGCCCACTTTGCCCAATCGATATGAACAACATCTGACGTATGGCCAACAAATAAATCTGTTAAAACATCATTTCCTGACAGAATTGATAAGGTTTTACTTGTAATAAACTCTTGTGCTGCAGTTGTCATGCCAACTCGAACCTGAGCACCAGATTTTATCAATAAGCGTACCAATGTTGCAGATTTATATGCGGCAACACTACCAGAAACCATTACTAAAACATTTTTTCTTTAAACATCTTTTTCCACCAAATAGACAACTTTAATATATATTATTACAGTTAATTTTGTTCA